>NZ_JBEXKC010000085.1:0-28943 GCF_040609475.1 Streptomyces sp. NPDC004667
GCCCGGCCGGGGGCGCGGCGGGGGGCGGGGTCAGCGGCGGGGCGGGCTGCGCCGGCGGGGCCGCAGCCGCGGGGGCGGGGGACGCCTTCTCCAGGGAGGGCTTGGCCGCTTCGGGGGTGGCGGGGGTCTTTTCCAGGGAGGGCGTGGGGGTTTCGGGGGTGGCCGGAGCCTTCTCCAGGGAGGGCGCGGGGGTCTCCGGGGTGGCCGGGGCCTCCTCCGGGGGCGGCTCGGTCGCCTCGGGTGCCGGGGTCGTCCCGGGCGTCGCCGGAGCCGGGGTCGTCCCGGGCGTCGCCGGAGCCGGGGACTTCGCCAGGGACGGCCCCGGCGGCGGTATCGGCGTTCCCTCGGGCTCGGTCGGGCTGGCGGGCGGGTTCGGGGGCGTGCTCATGCCTGGCGGAGTCCCTCGTAAGTGCGGTGTGCGGCGTGCGGTGTACGGCGTACAGGGGCCTGCGTCAGCCTGCCACGCGCTCCGCCCGCCTCCAACCGGATACCCCGTCCGGCCCCGGCCCCGGGGGAAATCGACCGGGCCGCCGCGATGGGGCCCGGCGCCCGGGGAACGCTCCCGTGCCCCGGCACGTTTCCCGGGCGGGGAGTCCGGCGGTCCCGCGAGGAGTCCCCGCGTCCACCCCGGATCTGCCGAGGATCACTCACACTATGCGCATGAATGCCCCCAAAGGTGCCGGAACTGCCGGTCGAGGCAAAGGCACCGGCGGAGGCGGCGCCCAGGCCGTCGCCGTCCTCATCGGACTCGGCGCCGCCGCCTACACGGCCTGGGTGCTCGAAGTCGTCCTCTCCACCGGCGTCAACCCCATCGAGACGTACGTCAGCGAGCTCGCCGCCCAGGACCAGCCGCTCGGCGGCCTCTTCCGGGCCACCGACTTCACCGCCGGCCTCCTCGCCTTCCTCGGCGGCCTCCTCGCCCTGGCGCGCCTGCCGCGGCACCCCGAGTCCCGCGGTCCCTGGGCCGTCGCCGGCTGGGCGGGCGTCACCCTCTTCGGCGCCGCCACCGCGGCCGACGCCTGGCTGCCGCTGAGCTGCCAGCCGACCGTCGATCCCGTGTGCGCGGCCCGTGAGACCGCCGGTCTCGTCCCGGCCACCCACCAGGCGCACGCCATCAGCAGCAGCCTCGCCATGACCGGCGCCCTCGTCGGGATAGTGGCCCTCACCCTCGCCGCCCGTCGTTACGGCCGCCTCGCGCCGCTCGCCCGCTTCGGCCCCGCCCTCGTCGCCCTGGAACTCCTCGCCACCGTCTGGACCCTGACCGCCATCGCCCTGTTCACCGCCGGGCACGGCACGTGGGCGCTCGGCGCGGGCCAGCGGCTCCAGGTGCTGCTGGTGGCGATCTGGCTCGGTGTGCTGGCCCACTCCGTGCACCGCGAGGGCCGGACATGACGCGAGGACCGCAGGAGCCCGGGACGGCCACGGGGACGGCCCCCGGTACCGGGACGGCCACCGGGACGGGAACGGCCACCGGCGCCGGGACGGCCCCCGGCACCTTCGTCCGGGTCGACGGGATCCCCCTGCACGTGGTCGTCGAGGGCCGCGGACCCGTCGTGGTGCTCAGTGCCGGGCTCGCCCTGGCCTGGTTCGACTGGGACCCCGTCGCCGCGCTGCTCGCCGCCCGGGGCCGCACCGTGGTCCGCTTCGACCGCCCCGGCCACGGGCTCAGCGCCCCCGCGCCCGGACCCGCGGGCGCCGCCGACGAGGCACACCGGATCGCCGCCCTGCTGGACGCGCTCGGTCTGACCGGCCCCGTCACCGTCGCCGGGCACTCCCTCGCCGGGTTCCACGCCGAGGCCTTCGCCCGCCTGCACCCCGGCCGTACCGCCGCGCTGGTCCTCGTCGACTCCAGCGTCGAGGAGAGCCCCCGTACGAGGCTGCCCGCGGCCTGGCGCACCGGCGCCGCCCGCGCCCTCGGCCGGGCCGTGACCGCCGCCGGGATCCCGGCCGCCCTGGGACCCGCGGTCCGGCGCGGCGTCGTACGGGCCGGACGTGCGGGCGGGGCCGCGGACCCGGCCGCGCGGGACCTCGTACGCCGCTGCTACCGCACCGGCCGCGTCTGGCGGGGCGCGCTGCTGGAGAACGCCCGCTACCCCGACACCGCCGCCGAGCTGCTCGCCCTGCGCGCGGACCACCCGCTGGCCGCGCCCGCCACCGTCCTCGCCGGCCACGACGGCACCACCGGCCGCGCGGCCCTGCGCTGGCTCGCCCGCCAGGCGGACCTCGCCGACCGGATCGGCGCCCGCTTCGAGGTGGCGCAGCCCTCGGGCCACCTGGTCATGCTGGACCGCCCGGACCACGTGGCCCGGACGCTCCAGCACGCGGCGGACCCGGCGGACCCGGCGGACCGGCCGACCCCGCCGGACCCCGCGGACTGACCCGCGCGTACGCCGTTCACCCGCGCGGGGCCGCCCCGCGCTGCTTGAGCATGTCCGCCATCAGGGTGAGCTCCGACTGCTGAGCCGCGACCATGCCCTGGGCCAGCGCCCGCTCGGCGGGCGTCCGGCACTGCGCCGCGCAGCCCTGGGCCATCGCGACGCCTCCCTTGTGGTGGTCGGTCATCAGCTGGAGGTAGAGCACCTCCGCGTCCCGGCCGTTCGCCGCGCCGAGCCGGTCCAGCTCCTCCTTGGTCGCCATGCCGGGCATCAGCGCCCCGGGCTTGGCCGCGTGCCCCATGTGGCCCGCGTGCTCGCCCCCCTCTTCGGAGGCGGACATCCAGGACATCGGCGGCTCGTCGGCCAGCACCTTCGGCAGCCCCCACAGGTCCAGCCAGCCCAGCAGCATGCCGCGCTGGTTGGCCTGGGTGTTGGCGATGTCGTAGGCGAGACTGCGCACCGGCTCGTCCTGGGTGCGGTCGCGGACGATGAAGGACATCTCCACCGCCTGCTGGTGGTGCACCGCCATGTCCCGGGCGAAACCGGCGTCCGGGGAGTAGAGCGCCGGAGTCGAGGAGGGGGCGGGGGAACCCCCCGAGCCGCCGTTCGCGGTGGCGACCGTGGCCCCCACCGCGAACAGCACCGCGAGGACCACGGCCGCGCCCGCGGCCCAGTACGTACGGGTCACTTGTCGGCCAGCCCGTTGGTGCAGGCGGCGCCCGGCTCGGGCGTCTGCGGGCCCTGCACGTACTTGGTGAAGAACTGCGCCACACGGGGGTCGTCGGCCTTGTCCACCGTCAGCTGCTTGCCCCACGCGCTCAGCATGATCGTCCCGGCCTGCTCCTTGTCCGGGCTCATCAGCGTGTACGGGGTCTTGCCCACCTTCCCGGCGAGCGCCTCGACGTCGCCCGCGGCGGCCTTCTCGTTGTACGTCACCCACACCGCGCCGTGCTCCAGCGAGTGCACGGCGTTGACCTCGGGGATCGGGTTCTTGTAGACGTCGCCGTTGCAGTTCATCCAGCGGGGGTTGTGGTCACCGCCGACCGGCGGGTTCATCTCGTACTTGACCGGGGTCTCGACGTGGTTGCGGCCGAGCTTCTTGACGTCCCACTCGCGCTCGCCGCTCACGGGTGCCTTGCGCGCGGCGGCCGCGTCCTTGTCCTTCTGCTTCTGCTCGATCAGCAGCCACGACCCGAAGCCGACGAGTCCGGCGACGATCACCGTGGAGATGCCGATGGCGAGGAACTTGTTGCGCCGGTCGCGTGCTTTCTCGGCGCGCCGCATCTCGGCTATGCGGTTCTGGCGGGAGGTGTTGTCCGACGTCCTGCTGGCCATGTGCCCTGGTTCCTTCTGCTGAGGGGGGTGTCGTGGTGGAGCCGTGGGTGCGCCCGGGGCGCCGCGGCGCTCACGTCCGCAGCACTTGCAGGGAGTACGGGTCGGGCGCGCGCGCCAGGGTGCCGTCCGGCCGTACCGGCCCGGCCGCGGCGGCCGGGCGGACGGCGGGCGCCACCCGGGCCTGCGGCAGGGCCACGGCGGGCGGCGGGGCGGGCAGCACGGCCGGGGTCACGTGGGCCAGCGGGGAGCAGCCCGGCAGGTCGTACGGGGACACGCAGGCGGCGTGCTCGGCGTGCGCGGCGTGCGCCCCGGAGCCGCCCGGGTGCGGCGGGTGCGCGGCGGCGGGCCGTGCGCACAGGAAGGCCACGCAGGCGGCCACGCCGAAGGAGATCAACAGCAGGAGGGCAGCCCGGCGCACGGGTCGCCCGTGGCTCCCGCTCCGCGTGTGCTCCCAGCCCCCCATGGGCGCAGATGGTAATGCTCATGACGGCTCGGTGGTCAGTGCGGGGGTGTCATCGGCTTTCGGGGGTGCGTAATGTGGCGGAAACCACCAATGGCGATACTGGGCGGGCCCGACTGTGCGCCCCCCGGTCCTTCGGGGCGGTGGTGCACGGATCGTCTGAACTGCGAGGATGAAGGCATGGACAAGCAGCAGGAATTCGTCCTCCGGACGCTGGAGGAGCGGGACATCCGCTTCGTGCGCCTGTGGTTCACCGACGTGCTCGGCTTCCTCAAGTCCGTCGCCGTCGCCCCGGCCGAGCTGGAGCAGGCCTTCGACGAGGGCATCGGCTTCGACGGCTCGGCGATCGAGGGCTTCGCCCGGGTCTACGAATCCGACATGATCGCCAAGCCGGACCCGAGCACCTTCCAGATACTGCCGTGGCGCGCCGAGGCCCCCGGGACCGCCCGGATGTTCTGCGACATCCTGATGCCGGACGGCTCCCCGTCCTTCGCGGACCCGCGCTTCGTCCTCAAGCGCATCCTGGCCAAGACCTCCGACCTGGGCTTCACCTTCTACACCCACCCGGAGATCGAGTTCTTCCTGCTGAAGGACAAGCCGCTGGACGGCTCCCGCCCGGTGCCGGCGGACAACTCCGGCTACTTCGACCACACTCCGCAGAACGTCGGCATGGACTTCCGCCGCCAGGCGATCACCATGCTCGAATCCATGGGCATCTCGGTGGAGTTCAGCCACCACGAGGGCGCCCCCGGCCAGCAGGAGATCGACCTCCGCTACGCCGACGCCCTCTCCACGGCCGACAACATCATGACGTTCCGCCTGGTCATGAAGCAGGTCGCCCTCGAACAGGGCGTCCAGGCCACCTTCATGCCCAAGCCCTTCTCGGAGTACCCGGGCTCGGGCATGCACACCCACCTGTCCCTCTTCGAGGGCGACCGCAACGCGTTCTACGAGTCGGGTGCCGAGTACCAGCTCTCCAAGGTCGGCCGCTCCTTCATCGCGGGCCTCCTGAAGCACGCCGCGGAGACTGCGGCGGTCACCAACCAGTGGGTCAACTCCTACAAGCGCATCTGGGGCGGCTCCTCCCGCACGGCCGGCTCCGGCGGCGAGGCCCCCTCGTACATCTGCTGGGGCCACAACAACCGCTCGGCACTGATTCGGGTCCCGATGTACAAGCCGGGCAAGACGGGTTCCTCCCGGGTCGAGGTCCGCTCGATCGACTCGGGCGCCAACCCGTACCTCACCTACGCGGTCCTCCTCGCGGCGGGCCTCAAGGGCATCGAGGAGGGCTACGAACTCCCGGCGGGCGCCGACGACGACGTCTGGGCCCTCTCCGACGCCGAACGCCGCGCCATGGGCATCGAACCCCTCCCGCAGAACCTCGGCGAGGCCATCTCCCTGATGGAACGCAGCGAACTGGTCGCCGAGACCCTGGGCGAACACGTCTTCGACTTCTTCCTGCGCAACAAGAAGCAGGAGTGGGAGGAGTACCGGAGCGAGGTCACCGCCTTCGAGCTCCGCAAGAACCTGCCCGTCCTGTAGGGCCCCGTTCCACGCCTCCGGGCCGTCGGTCTTCGACCGGCGGCCCGGAGGCGTGTTCGGGGTGGGTGGGTCAGGGCTTCGCGCAGGTGAAGGTGACCTGGTCGCTGCGGGCCGTCAGGTTCGCGGAGGGGACGTGGAGGGTGACGAAGCCGCTCTGGGGGTCGCCGTTCACCGTCGGCGGGAGGTCGACCGCCTTGAAGAGGGAGACGCTCTGGATGCCGGGGTCGAAGTGGGCCTTGCCCGTTTCGATGGGGTCCGAGCTGGAGGCGAAGGTCCAGAAGTAGGGGACGTCGCCCTTGCCCGTGCCGCTGATCCTGCCGTCGAACTCGGCCCTGTTCGGCTTGGAGCAGTCGACCGCGGTGCCCGACTTGCTGAGGGTGGTGATCTCCACCTTGGTGACCTGCACCTTGCCCTGTTTGCCGCCGCCGCGGTCCGGCTTCTGCCGGGGCGGGGTCAGGCAGTCGATGCGGTTGCCCTTGAAGGCGACGCTGTACCTGCCGTAGCGGGCGTTGTCCTGCTGGAGGGAGCCCTCGGCGCCGATCTGGACGTGCCGGCTGCCGCGCGGGCCGTTGACGGTGACGGACCGGCCCGGGTCGAAGCCCTCCAGGACGAGGGTGTACGAGGTGTCGCCGCCCTCCCCGGTCGCGACCAGTTCGCAGGACGCGGCTGCGGGCGCGGCTGCGGGCGCGGCGGGCGCCGGGGCGGCGAAGGCGGGGGTGACGGCCGGGGCTGCGAGGAGCGGGGCGGCCAGGAGCGTGAGGAGGCGGTGCCGGTTCATCGTGTTGTCCTCCGTGCGGAGAAGCCCCCGATGCTCCTTCAGGATATCGGCGGGCAGGATCGGCGCACCTGCCCGCCGGGAGGTCAGGCCGGCGGGGCCGGGGCGACGGCCGGATGCCAGGTCGCGGGGGGTGCGGCCGGGCGGGTGGTCGCCGTGTGGAGCAGGGCGTCCAGGCCCAGGACGGCGGTCGTGGTGGTGCCGGCGGGGCCGAGGACGGCCGTGGGGGCGCCCGCGTACAGCATCCGGGACTCGGTCCAGGCGGGCGGCCCGCCGAGGGCCGCGGTGGCGACCGTACCGGTGTCGGCGCGGCCCGTCAGGACGCGGCCCGCGGCGGCGACCGCCCCGTAGCCGGCCCGGCCGCCGGATTCGCCGAGGCCCGTGACCTGGGGGGCGCCCGGACCGGCCGTGACCAGGGCGGTCCGTACCACCCCGGAGTCGGGGCGGCGGAAGTAGAGGCGGACGCCCGCGCCGTCGCGGGCCGCCGACAGGGGCACGGTGGTGGCGGGCAGGGCAGTGGGGTGGGGCCCGCTGAGCGGGGCTCCGGGGGAGGGCTGGGTCCAGGCGAGGACCGACTTGGTGGTGGCGGCGTAGACGTGGCGCCGCCCGGCCGCGTCGGTGACGGTCACGGGGTCGCTCTGCAGGTCCTCCCCGCCCAGCTGCTCCCAGTCGCCGAAGGCGCCCGACGGCTGCTGGACCCGGGCGCGCAGGGTGCGGCGGGTGTCGCGGAGGTAGACGGTGAGGCGGCCCCCGGCGTCGGCGACGGCCGCGGGGGCGCTGATGGCGGAGGTGCCGGGCTCGTCGCCCGGCTCGGGGGTGCCGAGGGACTGCCAGGGGCCGAAGGGGCCGTCGGGCGCGGACTGGACGGCGTGGACGACCTCGCGCCGGTAGTCGGCCGGCCGGGGTCCGAGGGTGGTGCGGGTGGCGAGGACGGTGATGCGGCCGTCGGGGAGGCGGGCGGCGGCGGCACCGGGGTCGATGCCGCCGCCCGGCAGCAGCGCGGGCCCGGTCCAGGCCCCGGCCGGGTCCCGGGACCAGAGCGCCATCCGCCCGTCGAGCACGGCGAAGGCCCACAGGCGGCCCGGGGTGCCCTCGACGAGCCAGGAGGTGGTGTCGGCGCGGGCGTAGCGCAGCGACTGGGCCCAGTTGCGGCCGGTGGGGCTGCCCGCCACCTTGCGGTCCCCGCACCCCGAGGGGCTGCCGCAGTAGTCGGTGCGGTCCTGCCAGGCGTACGTCTTCAGGAAGCCGACCTTGGCTTCGGCGGTCTGCGGGTCCAGGGCGTGGGGGAGGGTGCCGTTGTGGTAGCCGAGGTAGTTCTGGACGGTGAAGCGCGGCCGGTCCGTGACGCGCTCGGCGTAGGCGGCCGTGGCCGCCTGCACGAAGCGGGCGCCGTACATGTGGTCCTGGTGGTCGGTGTACTTGCCGGTGTCGGCGTACCGGTTCGGCGTGGGGTCCTGCATGCGTATCGTCGTCGGCCGGTACCGCTCCAGGATCCCGGCTATCGAGTCGACGACCTGGTCCTTGGTGTACGTGAACGACTGCCGGACCGGGGTGCCGGTGGTGAGCTGGGCGCCGAGCGCCGGTATCCGGCCGTTCCACAGGCCGCGCAGGCTGTCGGGGTTGTCGCCGGCCGGGCTGCGGGCCTCGCGCAGCTGCAGCCAGACGAGGTTGACGCGGGGCCGGGCGACGAGGACGTCCAGTTCCGCCTGTCCGCCGCCCGCGGTCGGTATGACCGTACGGGTCCACGCGCTCGTGCGGTCCCCGGTGGCCATCTGGGCGTACGCCGAGCGGATGCCGTTCTGCCGGGCCTCCGCGTAGCGCGGGCGGTCGGCGGGCTGCTCGGGGTCCTTGGCCTGGCCGCCGTGCGCCTCGTTGCGGCCGTCGGCCTCGCCGGAGGTGAGGTAGACGGTGGTGAGCGGGAGGCCGGCGAGGAGGGACCGGCTGAGGTCGGGGTTCATGAAGAACAGGTCGTCGTCGGGGTGCGCGACGATCTGGACCACCGTGCCGGAGGTGGTGCTGGCGGGGAGGACCGGGGCCCGGCCGGGCCCGTCGTTCTGGGTGGCCTCGGCCGAGGTCTGGCGGCCGGTCGCGATGGAGAGCGCGCCGGAGGCGCCCACGGTGAGCATGGGCACCACGGCCGCGAGGAGGAAGCGGCGGCGGGATACGGGCATCGGTCACGCCTCGAGGTCGTTCCGGACGGGCAGGAAGAACCGCTGTGCAGTCAGTGAGAGGCCAAAACGGGGGAGTTGGTTCACCGATATCGCCGATGACGCGTGCTTTCCGGAAATGACCGGTTGTGATGGTGCACGGTGCGGGTGCGGGTGCGGGTGCGCGCAAGTGCCCGGATCGTGGACGCGGTTGGCGGGCCCGGAACGCAAACAACACCCCGGAGTGGGGTGTTGGAGGCGATATGAGGCTTATGTTCCGAATGTCTCGCGAGTGTCTCCGGGTGGTCTTCTACGGGGCCGTGTTGCGCGGGCCCACCGGCTGCCACGGCGCCAGGTACGCGTCGGCCTCGTCCGCCGACGAGGTGACGTAGAGGCGCGCGTCGAGCCCGATCACCGCCAGGCTGACGATGTTCTTCCCGGTCATCGTGCTGGACGGCGCGCCGGCGAACATCAGCGGCGAGCGCTGCCACGGCTGCCCGATGCCCACGTCGGAGCCGAGGCGCCCGCCCGCCGTGCGGCCGGCCAGCACGTGCCCGCTCGCCGTCACCGAACCGAAGCCCTGGAGACCGCCGAGGTCGGTGAGGTTGTTGACCTTCAGGCCGCCCTCGCCCGTCATCAGGGCGGTGCGGACGTTGCCGGAGCCGGGCTTGCGGAACCACAGCCGTACCCCGCCCTCGCGGGCCTCGGCCGTCAGCGGGAGCGTGGTGTCGGGCAGCCCGGTGTGGGTGGCCGGGCCGAGCGGTGCGCCCGGCTCCGGCTGCGTCCAGCCGATCACCGTCTTGGTGGTGGCGGCGAACACCATCCGCCGCCCGGCCCCGTCGGTGGCGGTGGCCGGGGTGCCGTGCAGGTCGCTCCCGCCGTGGTTCTCCCACGGGCCCCAGCTCCCGTCGGCCCGCTGCGCGCGGCCCCGCAGACCGGAGGCGCCGTCGCGGACGTAGACGGCCGCGAGTCCGGTGCCGTCGACGGACACGGCGGGGGCGCTGATGTCGGAGGTCCAGGTGTCGTCGGTGGCCTCGGGGGTGCCGAGGGACTGCCACTCCCCGAACTCCTCGGAGCCGGGGTCCCGCTGGACGGCGTAGACGACCTCGCGCCGGTAGTCGGCGGGCCGGGGGCCGATGGTGGTGCGGGTGCCGAAGGCGGCTATCCGGCCGTCCGGCAGGGTGACGGTGGAGATCCCCTGGTCCATGCCGGTGCCCGGGAGCAGGCGGGGGCCGCTCCAGCTGCCGATCAGGCCGGTGCGGTGCCAGAGGGCGACCTGGCCGTCGAGCACCTTGAAGGCCCACAGGCCGTGGTCCCGGTCGGAGGCCAGCCAGGAGGTGCTGGTGTCGCGGGCGTAGTTGATGGAGTCCGTCCAGCGGTTGCCGGAGGGGTGGTCGGCGACCTTGAGGTCACCGCAGCCGGCCTCGCTGCCGCAGTGGTTCTGCCGGTCGAGCCAGGCGTAGGTGTCCAGGATGTCCAGCTTCTCCTTGGCCTCGCCGGGGTCCAGGGCGACGGGGAGGGAGCTGTTGAAGTAGCCGACGTAGTTCTGCACGGCGAAGTGCGGGCGGTCCTTGACCTCGCGGGCGTAGGCCTCGGCGGCCATCTGCACGAACCGGGCGCCGTAGAAGTGGTCCTGGTGGTCGGTGTACCGCTTGGTGTCCGGGAAGCGGCCGGGGGTCGGGTCCTGCATCCGGATCGTCGTCGGCCGGTAGGTCTCCAGGACGCCCTCGATCGTCCGGACGACCTGCTCCTTCGTGTACGTGAACCGCTGCTTGACCGGGGTGCCGGAGGCGAGCATCGACTCCAGGTGCGGGACCCGGCCGTCCCACAGGCCGTGGAGGCTGTCGGGGGCGTCGCCGTAGACGTTTCCCGCCTCGCGCATCTGCAGCCAGACGAGGCTGACCTCGGGCTTGGCCTCCAGGACGTCGACCTCGGCGTGGCCGCCGCCCTTGGTGGCGACGACGGTGCGCTTCCAGGGGCTGCTGCGGTCGCCGGTGGCCATCTTGGCGTAGGCGGCGCGGATGCCGTTCTGCCGGGCCTCGGCGTAGGCGGGCTTGTTGGGCACGGTGGAGGCCTGCTTGGCGGCGCCCGCGTTGATGCCGTCGGCCTCGCCGGAGGTGAGGTAGACGGAGGTCACGGGGTGGTCGGCGGCTATGGAGTACCGCAGGTCCGGGTTCATGAAGTACAGGTCGTCGTCGGGGTGCGCGACGATCTGCAGCACCCGGCCCGGGTCGGGGGTGCCGGCCGTGGTGGCCGTGGTCAGCCGGGAGTCGGCACCGGTGGGCGCGTCGAGCGCGGCGTAGGCCTCGTTGCCGCGGAGGGCGAGCATGCCGACGGCCGCGGCGGCCGCGCAGGCGGCCACGGCCTTGACGATCCGGGCCCGGTGGAGCGCGGGGTGCGCGGGCCGGTGGTGGGCGGGCCGCCCGGAGAGGTGCGGGTACGCGGACGGGCCCGGCCCGGTGGCCTGGCGGGGTACCTCGGGACGGCCGGAACCGCCGCGGGGTCCGTACGCGTCGGAGGATGCGGCGGTCGCTTCCGGTTCGCGGCGCGGTGCCGTCGCGGTCGAGGGCGACTGGGGGACGGGCGCGGCGGGCCGGCGCGGGGCCGGGACGGAAGGCGGCGTCGGGGCGGAGAACGGACGTCCTTCGGACATGGGGCTCCTCGCAACCGGTCGGACGGGGACCGGGCCCCTGACGCATAGATCTATAAGTAACCAGAAAATCTGATAATCCGCCTCATGATATTCGCCACGACACGCCGGTGAGTCGAACGCCTGCTCCGGCTAGGCTCGCCCCAGGCCGGCCACCAGCACCGGCAGCGCCGGCCGACCACCGGCGGCGACGCACTCGGGAGGCGGCGGGATGACAGTCCCGGGACGCAGGAGCAGCACCTTCATCCGACTGCTGCGCAGCGGGTTCACCGACCCGTCCGCCGCGGCCCGGCTCCTCGACGACGACGCGCTGGCCGCCGTACGCACCGACCCGGTGCTCCTCGACGCCCTCGGCGCCACCGCCGACCCCGACCTCGCCCTCCTCGGCCTCGTCCGGCTCGCCGAGGCCCAGCCCGCCGATCAGCTGCCCGTGCTCCTCGACACCCTGGTCAGCGCCAAACCCCTGCGCGACCGCCTCCTCGGCGTCCTCGGCGCCTCCGAGGCCCTCGCCGACCACCTCGCCCGCCACCCCCGCGACTGGCAGGCCCTGGTCACCTACGAGGCCGCCGACCTGCACCCCGGCCTCGCCGAGTTCGAGCAGGGCCTCGCCGACGCCCACGACCCCGTCGCACTGCGCGTCGCCTACCGCCGCTGCCTGCTGTCCATCGCCGCCCGCGACGTCTGCGGCACCACCGATGTCGCCCAGGCCGCCGCCGAACTCGCCGACCTCGCCACCGCCACCCTGCGCGCCGCCCTGCGCATCGCCACGGCCGCCGCCCCCGAGGACGCGCGCCAGTGCCGGCTCGCCGTCATCGCCATGGGCAAGTGCGGCGGCAACGAACTCAACTACGTCTCCGACGTCGACGTGATCTTCGTCGGAGAGGCCGCCAACGGCACCGACGAGGGCAAGGGCATCCAGGCCGCCACCCGCCTCGCCTCCCACCTCATGCGGATCTGCTCCGAGACCACCGTCGAGGGCACCATCTGGCCCGTCGACGCCAACCTCCGCCCCGAGGGCCGCAACGGCCCCCTGGTCCGCACCCTCTCCTCACACCTCGCCTACTACCAGCGCTGGGCCAAGACCTGGGAGTTCCAGGCCCTGCTCAAAGCCCGCGCCGTCGCCGGCGACGAGGCGCTCGGCGCCGAGTACATCTCGGCCATAACGCCCCTGGTCTGGCAGGCCGCCGAACGCGAGAACTTCGTCGCCGACGTCCAGAAGATGCGCCGCCGCGTCGTCGACAACATCCCGGCCGCCCAGATCGACCGGGAACTCAAACTCGGCCCCGGCGGGCTGCGCGACGTCGAGTTCGCCGTCCAGCTGCTCCAGCTCGTGCACGGCCGCAGCGACGCCACCCTGCACTCCGGCACCACCCTCGACGCCCTCCACGCCCTGGCCGCCGGCGGCTACGTCGGCCGCGCCGACGCCGCCCAGCTCAACGACGCGTACCGGTTCCTGCGCTCCATGGAACACCGCATCCAGCTCTACCGGCTGCGCCGCACCCACCTCGTCCCCGAGGACGAGGCCGACCTGCGCCGCCTGGGCCGCTCCCTCGGCCTGCGCACCGAACCCGTCGCCGAACTCAACAAGGCCTGGCGCCGGCACGCCTCCGCCGTCCGCCGCCTCCACGAGAAGCTCTTCTACCGGCCCCTGCTCGACGCCGTCGCCCAGCTCGCCCCCGGCGAGACCAGGCTCTCCCCCCGCGCCGCCGGCCAGCGCCTCGAAGCCCTCGGCTACGCCGACCCGGCCTCCGCCCTGCGCCACCTCGAAGCCCTCGCCTCCGGCGTCAGCCGCAAGGCCGCCATCCAGCGCACCCTGCTGCCCGTCATGCTCGGCTGGTTCGCAGACTCCGCCGACCCGGACGCCGGGCTGCTCAACTTCCGCAAGGTCTCCGACGCCCTCGGCAAGACCCCCTGGTACCTGCGCCTGCTGCGCGACGAGGGCGCCGCCGCCGAGAACCTGGCCCGCGTCCTGTCCGCCGGACGCCTCGCCCCCGACCTCCTCATGCGCGCCCCCGAGGCCGTCGCCCTGCTCGGCGACGCCGGAGGCCTGGAACCGCGGACCCACGAGGCCCTCGAACAGGAGGTGCTCGCCGCCGTCGGCCGCGCCGAAAGCGGCGAGGCCGCCGTCACCGCCGCCCGCGGGGTACGCCGCCGCGAACTCTTCCGCACCACCGCCGCCGACATCATCGCCTCCTACGGCACCGAGGACAGCCCCGCCGAGGAGGACCCCGGAGCCCTCGTCGACCGGGTCGGCGACGCCGTCTCGGACCTCACCGCCGCCACCGTCGCCGGCGCCCTGCGCGCCGCCGTCCGCGACCAGTGGGGCGAGACCCTCCCCACCCGCTTCGCCGTCATCGGCGTCGGCCGCTTCGGCGGACACGAACTCGGCTACGGCTCCGACGCCGACGTCCTGTTCGTCCACGAACCCCGCGAGGGCGTCGACGAACAGGAAGCCGCCAAGGCCGCCCAGACCGTCATCGCCGAGATGCGCCGCCTCCTGCAGCTCCCCACCGCGGACCCGCCGCTGCTCATCGACGCCGACCTGCGCCCCGAGGGCCGCTCGGGGCCCCTCGTGCGCACCCTGTCCTCGTACGCGGCCTACTACCGCCGCTGGTCCATGACCTGGGAGAGCCAGGCCCTGCTGCGCGCCGAGCCGGTCGCGGGCGACGACGACCTCGGCCGTCGCTTCATCGAGCTGATCGACCCCCTGCGCTACCCCGTCGAGGGCCTCGGCGAGGACGCCGTGCGCGAGATCCGCCGGCTCAAGGCCCGGATGGAATCGGAACGGCTGCCGCGCGGCGCCGACCCGACCCTGCACACCAAACTCGGCCGCGGCGGCCTCAGCGACGTCGAGTGGACCGTCCAGCTGATCCAGATGCGGCACGCCTGGGCCGAACCGGGCCTGCGCACCACCCGCACCCGCCAGGCCCTGGCCGCCGCCCACGCCGCCGGGCTGATCCCGACCGAGGAGGCGCAGATCCTCGACGAGGCCTGGGTGCTCGCCACCCGGGTCCGCAACGCCGTCATGCTGGTCCGCGGCCGGGCCGGGGACACCTTCCCCGCCGACGCCCGCGAACTGGCGGCGGTCGGCCGCTACCTCGGCTACCCGGAGGGCAGGGTCGGCGAGATGCTCGACGACTACCGCCGCACCACGCGGCGCGCCCGCGCGGTGGTGGACGAGCTCTTCTACGGGGCGTAGTGCTCCGGCTGCCGATCTTCAGGGGCTAATGCACCGGAGGATAGTAGGGCTCGGGCTGCGGCTGGTTCTGACAGGAGTTGGCGTTCCATTCGCGTTGCCAGGACCTGTCGTATCCGATCTTGTAGCCGCGGTCCCGGGCGCGCTGCGCATCGCTGGGATTGGGCCACCACAACGGGTAGTTCTTCTGGAGGCACTGCCGGCCGTCGTTCGCCCCGCTGGCTTCGCCCTGTCTCAGCCCCTGGCAGTAGGCAATGGAGTTCTGATTCGTGGAAAGACGTCCCGTGCCGTAGTCCCAGACCGTGCCGTCCAGTCTGCAGAGTGCCGTGTTCGGCACGATGGAGACCCGGCCGGACGGGGGTTCCGCCGCGACAGCGCCCGGCGCGAGGTACAGCGGGGCCGAGAGCGCAAGTCCTGCCAGGGCAAGCAGTGGCGAGTAACGCATGACTCTCCTCCTTCACGTCCTTCTGCGCGCCTCCCCTTCCAGTTCACTCCTCCAGGTGGGGCCCTGCCACTCGGCTCGAGGCGGGATTCGGCCCGGTGCGCCACCTGAGGCGACGCCGAACTCCGTCCCCGGCCACGGAACATCCGCCGTGTCCGCGGTCCGGGCTCAGCAGTCGGCGAGCAGGGTGCGCGCGTACGTCAGGAACGCGGCGAGGGCCAGGTCGAAGGCGGTGTCCGCGCGGTGGGGGCCGCCCGCCGCCAGGGCCGAGGCCAGCAGCGGGGTCCGCGCCGACGGCTCCCACATGGCCTCGGGGGCCGCCAGGTCCAGGGCGGAGCCCAGGATCAGGTTCTCCAGGCCCGTCAGCAGCGGCATCACCCGCTCCTCGGGGAACCCGGCCGCGCGCAGCAGCGCCACGGCCCGCTCGTACTGCGCGAGCACCTTCGGGGCCCGCACCGGCGTGGTCATCAGCAGCGGGATCGCCCGCGGATAGGCGGCGAAGGCGGCCCGGTACGAGCGGGCCCACCGCTCCAGGGCCCGGTCCCACGGCTCCACCTCCAGGGCCGCGTCGTCGATGGCGGCGCACACCCGTTCCCGTATCAACTCCACGACCCCGGCCCGTCCGTCCACGTGGTGATACAGCGAAGCCGTCTGCACCCCCAGCGCCCGTGCCACCTGCGGAACGCTGAACTCCCCCTGCTCCGCCACCAGTTGGAGGGCGGCAGCAGCGATCCGCTCCCGGTCGAGCAGGGGGGTGCGCGGCCGTGCCATCGATTCTCTCCAGTCGTGAGGTCTTCCCGTACGCCAAAAACGGAGGCTACATTGCCGCGAACCGAAAGCCTTTAGGTTTCCGGTTCCCCCGCCGTTCGCCGCCCGCCGTTCGCAGAAGGGTGCTCCCGCATGCCCGAAACGCCAGAGCCACCGGCCGCCAGAGCCCCGGCCGCCACCCCCGCCGCTTCCGCCCCGGCCACCCCCGCTCCGGCCGCCCCCGCCCTCCGCGGTGCCGCGCTCGGCACCGCCGACATCTCCTTCTTCGTCGTCTCGGCCGCCGCCCCCCTCACCGTCATGGCCGGCGTCGCCCCCGTCGCCATCCTCCTCGGCGGCATCGGCGCCCCCGCCGGCTACCTCCTCGCCGGCCTCACCCTCGCCGTCTTCGCCGTCGGCTTCACCACCATGAGCCGCCACGTCACCAGCGGCGGCGCCTTCTACGCGTACATCACCCGCGGCCTCGGCAAGCACGTCGGCATCGGCGCCGCCCTGCTCGCCCTCGTCGGCTACAACGGCATGGAGATCGGCGTCTACGGCCTCCTCGGCACCACCACCGCCGACACCGCCCACGCCCTCGCCGGCCTCGACGTCCCCTGGCTGCCCGTCTCCCTCGCCGGCCTGCTCCTCATCTGGTACGGCGGCTTCCGCTCCATCGACTTCGGCGCCAAGCTCCTCGGCGTCCTGCTCGTCGCCGAGACCGGGATACTCGTCCTCCTCGCGGCGGGCGTCATCGTCAAGGGCGGCGCCCACGGCCTCTCCCTCGGCTCCTTCGCCCCCGGCGCCGTCCTCGTCCCCGGCACCGCCGCCGTCCTGGCCTTCGCCTTCGCCGCGTTCACCGGCTTCGAGTCCACCGTCATCTACCGCCGCGAGGCCCGCGACCCCGACCGCACCGTCCCCCGCGCCACCTACATCGCCGTCGCCTTCCTCGGCCTCTTCTACGCCTTCATCGTCTGGACCGTCATCCAGGCCTACGGAGCCGAGGAGGTCGTGAGCGCCGCCACCCAGGACCCCGGCGGCCTCTTCTTCACCGCCATCACCACCTACGTCGGCCCGTGGGCGGCCGACCTGATGCACCTCTTCATCGTCACCAGCGTCATCGCCTCCCTCCTCGCCTTCCACAACGCCATCAACCGCTACGTGCTCGCCCTCGCCGAGGAGGGCGTCCTGCCCGCCGCCCTCGGCCGCGTCCACCCCCGCCACCGCTCCCCGTACCTTGCCGGCGCCGCCCAGACCCTCCTCGGCGCCGTCGTCGTCCTCGGATTCGCCCTCGCCGGCGCCGACCCGTACCAGCAGCTCCTGCTGTGGGTGAACACCCCCGGCATGATCGGACTCATGGCACTGATGCTGCTGGCCGCCATCGCCGTCCCCGTCTACTTCCACCGCACCGCCCACTCCGAGGGCCCCTGGCGGACCGTGGTCGCGCCCGTCACCGCCGCCATCCTGCTGACCGTCGCGATCTGCCTCGTCATCTCCAAGGTCGACCTCTTCACGATGGCCTCCACCACCGTCAACACCGTCCTCGTGGCGCTCGTCCCGGCCGTCTTCCTCGCCGGAACCGCCCTCGCCGGGCGCCTGCGCACCCGCCGTCCCGACGTCTACGCCCGCTTCGCCGAAGACCCCGAACCCCTTGAAGGAGCACAGCCGTGCCCGCTGCCGACACCGTCCTCACCGGAGCCCGCGTCCGCACCCTCGACCCCGCCCGCCCCGAGGCCGGCGCGGTAGCCCTCGGCGGCGGACACGTCCTCGCCGTCGGCCACGAGAGCGACGTGCGCGACTGGCGCGGACCCGGCACCCGGGTGATCGACCTCGGCGGCGCCACCCTCACCCCCGGCCTCACCGACGCCCACAGCCACCCCGTCTGGGGCATCGAGATGGCCACCGGCACCGACCTCACCGCCGTCCGCGACCTCGACCAGCTCCGCGCCGCCCTGCGCGCGGCCCCGCGCACCGGCGGCTGGGTCCTCGGCTGGGGCCTCGACCACAACGCCTTCGGCGGCCGCCCCGTCCACCGGGACCTCATCGAGGACTCCCTCGGCGGGGCCCCCGCCTTCCTGCGCCTCTACGACGGCCACTCCGCCCTCGCCAACGGCCCGGCCCTCGCCGCCGCGGGCATCACCGGCCCCCGCGCCTTCGCCCAGCGCTCCGAGATCGTCTGCGACGCCGACGGAGCACCCACCGGACACCTCGTCGAGCACGCCGCGATGTCCCTCGTCGGCGCCCTCGCCCCCAAACCCCGGCCCGCCGAGCGCCGCGCCCGCCTCGTGGAACTGCTCTCCGCCATGGCCGCCACCGGCCTCACCGGCGCCCACGTCATGGACCTCGGCGACGGGGACGTACCGGCCCTGCTCTCCACCGTCGAGTACGAGGGCCACCTCCCGCTGCGGCTGCGCCTGGCCCCCTGGTGCATGCCCGGGGCGGACGACGACACCCTCGCGGAACTGATCGCCCTCCAGGGCCAGGGGGGACGCCACTGGCAGGTCGGCGGGGTCAAGTTCTTCATGGACGGCACCGTCGAGGGCGGCACCGCCTGGCTCGCGCACGCCGACTGCCACGGGCAGGGCACGGAGGCCTTCTGGCCCGACCCCGACGCCTACTCCCGGGCCGTACGGGTCCTCGACGCGGCCGGGGTGGGCACCGCCACCCACGCCATCGGAGACGCGGCCGTCCGCCACGTCCTGGACACGGTCGCCGCCCTGGGGCCCCGGGCGCGCATGCGGCACCGGATCGAACACATCGAGACGGTCCCCGACGACCAACTGGAGCGGTTCGCCGAGATCGGGGTCATCGCCTCCATGCAGCCCCCGCACACCGCCTACACCCGGGCCGACCACACCGACGAGTGGTCGAAGCGGCTCGGTGACGAACGCGCCGGACGGGCCTGGCGCTGCCGGGACCTGCGCGACGCGGGAGCCGTCCTGGCCCTCGGCTCGGACTGGCCCATCGCCCACCACGACGCCCGCCAGGTCCTCGCCACGGCCCTGCGCCCCCGCGGCGCGGCCTCCGGCGGACGGGCCCTGACCGGGCTGATGGCCCTGGAGGGGATGACCTCGCACGCGGCGCTCGCGGCCGGAGAGCAGGCGGTGGCGGGCAGGATCGCGCCCGGTCTGCGCGCGGACCTGACGGCCTTCACCGTCGACCCGGTCACGGCGGACCCGGACGAGCTGGCGCAGGCCCCGATCCGGCTGACCGTCTCGGGCGGCCGGATCACCCACGGCGAGCCCTGAGGCCGTGACCGTACCTAGCGGCGGAAGCGGTTCAGCAGTGCCGCCGACGCCGGGTGCGGGCCGGTGTGCACCGGCTGGCGCGGCAGCCGGTGCGGCAGCGAGCCGTACCAGATCCGCGTGACGGCGAACCCGAAGGCCAGGCACATCATCCCGCCGACGGCGTCGAGCCAGAAGTGGTTGGCGGTGGCCACGATGACGACGAGGGTCGCGGCCGGGTACAGCAGGCCCAGGATCCGGGCCCACGGCGCGGTCGCGACCGCGAAGATCGTCAGTCCGCACCAGAGCGACCACCCTATGTGCATGGACGGCATCGCGGCGTACTGGTTCGACATGTGCTTGAGGTTCCCCGAGGCCATCGAACCCCAGGTGTGGTGGACCAGCACGGTGTCCACGAACCGCTGCCCGTTCATCAGCCGGGGCGGCGCGAGCGGGTAGAAGTAGTAGCCGACCAGGGCGACGCCCGTGGTGGCGAACAGCACGAGCCGGGTGGCCGCGTAACGCCCGGGATGGAAGCGGTAGATCCACACCAGCACGCCGATGGTCACGACGAAGTGGAGCGTGGCGTAGTAGTAGTTCATCCCCACGATCAGCCACGTCACGGAGTTCACCGCGTGGTTGATCGAATGCTCGACGGCGATCCCCAGACCGCGCTCGACGCTCCAGATCCAGTCGGCGTTCGCGAGGGCGGCGGCCTTCTGCTCCGGTACGGCGTTGCGGATCAGCGAGTACGTCCAGTAGCTGACCGCGATCAGCAGGACCTCGAACCAGATGCGCGGCCGTCGCGGCAGGCGCAGCCGTGCGAGGAGGGTGCGCTCGGACTCCCGGCGGACCTCGCTCTCGCCCACGATGGGCGACGAGACGTCCGTCCGGGTTTCCAGTGTCTTCACGCTCGCTTCACCCATGGGGAGAGAGTCTGCCAGATGCGTTCTCGCCTCCGATCATCCCTCCGGACGGTCTTCGGCGCCCGTGATCAGCCCTGCGGCGTACCCGCGGACCCCGGGGCCCCCTAGGGCCTGCGGCGTACCCGCGGACCCCGAGGCTCCCTAGGGCCTGCGCCGCTGCCCCGGCCCGGAGGCAGTGGAACCGCGGACCACCAGTTCCGGGAGGAAGACGAACTCGCTGTGCGGGGCCGGCGTACCGCCGATCTCCTCCAGCAGCGTGCGCACGGCGGCCTGCCCCATGGCCAGCACGGGCTGGCGGATCGTGGTCAGCGGCGGATCCGTGAACGCTATGAGGGGGGAGTCGTCGAAGCCGACCACCGACACGTCCCGCGGGACGTCGAGGCCCTGCTGCCGGGCGGCCCGGATCGCCCCGAGCGCCATCATGTCGCTCGCGCAGACGACGGCCGTGCAGCCCCGCGCGATGAGCGCCGACGCGGCGGCCTGCCCGCCCTCCAGCGTGTACAGGGAGTGCTGGATCAGCTCCTCGACCTCGGACTCGTCGAGCCCGAGCCGCTCCCGCATGCCGAGCCGGAAGCCCTCGATCTTGCGCAGCACCGGCACGAACCGCTTGGGCCCGACGGCCAGGCCGATCCGGGTGTGCCCGAGCGCGGTCAGGTGGGTCACGGCGAGCTGCATCGCCGCCCGGTCGTCGGGGGAGACGAACGGCGCCCGCACCTTGTCGGAGAAGCCGTTGATGAGGACGTACGGGACGCCCTGGCCGCGGAGTTGGTCGTAGCGGCCCATGTCGGCGGTGGTGTCGGCGTGCAGCCCGGAGACGAAGATGATGCCGGAGACCCCGCGGTCCACCAGCATCTCGGTCAGCTCGTCCTCGGTGGACCCGCCGGGCGTCTGCGTGGCCAGCACCGGCGTGTACCCCTGCCGGGTCAGCGCCTGCCCGATGACCTGCGCGAGCGCCGGGAAGATGGGGTTGTCCAGCTCGGGGGTTATCAGCCCGACCAGACCCGCGCTGCGCTGGCGCAGCCGGACGGGCCGCTCGTATCCGAGCACGTCGAGCGCGGCCAGCACGGACTCGCGGGTGCCTGCGGCCACACCGGGCTTGCCGTTGAGCACGCGGCTGACTGTGGCTTCGCTGACCCCCGCCTGGGCTGCGATGTCGGCTAGCCGTGCGGTCACGGGATTGGACTGTACCGGTCCCGGGCTCACAACGCCCACCACGTGCAGGAATCCGTCGGGAGCACAACCGTGCGGCCGTCCGTCTCCACCGGTGAGCTGGAGAGGACGGGCCGGCCGGGGGAGGGGATCTCCAGCGCTGCCGGGCGGGTATTGAGGGTGCAGGCGAAGCCGGGGCGGGTGAAGAGGAGGACGCCCGCGGGGGAAGGGAGCCAGGTCAGGGGGCCCGCGTCCGGGGAGCCGAGGCCGGGCAGGGCGCGGCGCAGCTCCAGCGCGGCCCGGTACAGCTCCAGCGTGGAGTGCGGGTCGCCGGTCTGCGCGGCCACGCTCAGCCCCGCCCAGTCGGCCGGCTGCGGGAGCCAGCTGCCGCCCGGCCCGAAGTCGTACGGCGGACACGGCCCGGACCAGGGCAGCGGGATCCGGCAGCCGTCGCGCAGGCCGTCCTGCCCGGCGGAGCGGTGGAAGGCCGGGTCCCGGCGGACCTCGTCGGGCAGGTCGGTGACCTCGGGCAGGCCCAGCTCCTCGCCCTGGTAGACGTACGCCGACCCGGGCAGGGCCAGCATCAGCAGCGCCGCCGCCCGCGCCCGCGCCAGGCCCCGGGCGCCGCCGCCGTAGCGGGTCACGTGCCGCACCACGTCGTGGTTGGACAGCACCCACGTCGTCGGCGCCCCGACCGAGGCGGTGGCGGCGAGGGACTCGTCGATGACGACGCGCATCCGCTCCGGGTCCCAGGGGCAGTTGAGGAACCGGAAGTTGAAGGCCTGGTGCAGCTCGTCGGGGCGGACGTAGAGGGCGAGCCGCTCCGAGGTGGGCGCCCAGGCCTCGGCGACGCCGATCCGCTCGCCCCCGTAGGAGTCGAGCAGGCGCCGCCAGGAGCGGTGGATGGCGTGGACGCCGTCCTGGTCGAAGAAGGGGAGGGGCTCGGTGCCGATCAGGGTCGCCTGCGCGCCGCGGCCGATGTCGGGCAGGCCCGGGGCCTTGACCATGCCGTGGGCGACGTCGACGCGGAAGCCGTCCACCCCCAGGTCCAGCCAGAACCGCAGGACGGAGGCGAACTCCGCCGCCACCTCGGGATGGTCCCAGTCGAGGTCGGGCTGCTCGGGGGCGAACAGGTGCAGGTACCAGGAGCCGTCCGGGACGCGGGTCCAGGCGGGGCCCCCGAAGACGGACTCCCAGTCGTTGGGCGGCAGCGCGCCGCCCTCGCCGCGGCCGGGGCGGAAGAGGTAGCGGGCGCGGGCGCCCGGCCCGTCGGCGAGGGCGTCCAGGAACCAGGGGTGGCGCTCGGAGGTGTGGTTCGGGACCACGTCGACGATCACCCGCAGGCCCAGCTCGTGCGCCGCCCGTACGAGGTCGTCGGCGTCGGCGAGGTCCCCGAAGAGGGGGTCGACGGTCCGGTAGTCGGCGACGTCGTAGCCGCCGTCCGCCTGCGGGGAGACGTAGAAGGGGGTCAGCCACAGGGCGTCGACGCCGAGCCGGGCCAGGTGGGGGAGCCGCTCGCGCACCCCGCGCAGGTCGCCGACGCCGTCGCCGTCGCTGTCGGCGAAGGAGCGTACGTACACCTGGTAGATGACGGCATCGCGCCACCAGCCGCGGCTCTCGGTCGGGTTGCTGGAAGCGCTTGCAAGCGGGATGGCCGTCAACTCATGGGTCATATCGGGGTCAACGCGGGTACGCGCCCCCTGGTTGCGGGCCCGTGGAATCGAAGCGGGTTCGAACTGAAAGCAAGCTGCGGCAACCGTAGGGACACATGGATGTAACGATCAGCTCGTCTTGCAGAAATTTGCCGCAAGGTCTTTCGGTCGGCTTTCAGGCTTGTTACGTTCTCGGCAACTCGGGACCGCGAGGGCGCGGCCGGGATCATCGAAGGAGTTCATATGCGGCGTGGCATAGCGGCCACCGCGCTGGTCGCGACCCTGGCGCTCGCGGCGACGGCTTGCGGCGGTGACACCAAGGGCGACGGTGGCGACACGAAGGCCGGCGGCGAGCTCTCCGGCACCGTCACCTGGTGGGACACCTCGAACGACGCCGAGAAGGCGAGCTTCCAGAAGATCGCCGAAGCCTTCACGGCGAAGCACCCCAAGGTGACCGTCAAGTACGTCAACGTGCCCTACGGCGACGCCCAGAACAAGGTCAAGAACGCCTTCAGCAGCGGCTCCCAGGCCCCTGACGTGATCCGCGCCGATGTCGGCTGGGTCGCCGACTTCGCCTCGCTCGGCTACCTCGACGAGGTCCCGGCCGACACCGCGAAGAAGGTCGACGCCGAGTTCCTGTCGCAGGCCGCCGCCAGCGGCAAGTTCGAGGGCAAGACCTACGCCGTCCCGCAGGTCATCGACACCCTCGGCCTCTTCTACAACAAGAAGATGCTCGCCGACGCCGGCGTCCAGCCCCCCAAGACCCTGGAGGAGCTGAAGACCGCCGCCGCCGCGATCAAGGCCAAGACCGGCAAGACCGGCCTCTACCTGCGCGGCGACGACTCCTACTGGTTCCTGCCCTTCATCTACGGCGAGGGCGGCGACCTGGTCGACGCCAAGTCCAAGACGGTCACCGTCGACAACGCCGCGGGCGTCAAGGCCTTCAAGGCCGCCCGCGACCTGGTCACCTCGGGCGCGGCGGTCACCAACGCCACCGACGGCTGGACCAACATGCAGACCGCCTTCAAGTCCGGGGAGGTCGCCATGATGATCAACGGCCCCTGGGCCGTCGCGGACAGCTACGCCGGCGACCAGTTCAAGGACAAGGCCAACCTCGGCGTCGCCCCCGTCCCCGCGGGCTCCGCCAAGGCCGGCGCCCCGCAGGGCGGCCACGACCTCGCCGTCTACGCCGGGTCGAAGAACACCGCCGCCGCGCACGCCTTCGTCGAGTACATGACCTCGCAGGAGGTCCAGGTGCAGTCCGCCAAGGAGCTCAGCCTGCTCCCGACGCGCACCGCCGCCTACGAGCAGCCCGACGTCAAGGCCAGCGAGATGGTCCAGTTCTTCAAGCCCGCCGTGGACAAGGCCGTCGAGCGCGCCTGGATCCCGGAGAACGGCTCCCTCTTCGAGCCGCTGAAGGTCGAGTACACCAAGGCGGTCACCGGGGCCTCCAGCCCCGAGGACGCGGCCAAGGCGGCCGGCGTCGAGTTCCGCAAGATCCTCAAGGGCTGGAAGTAGCGAGGACGATGGCTGCCGACACCAGCCAGTCGGTGGCGAAGGCCGCGGGCGCGGACGCCGGGGAGAACTCCGGCGCCGCCCGCGGCCCCAGCCGCGCGACTGCCCACGGAAATCCCCGGCCCGGCCGCGGCCTCGGCCGCGCCCTCGCCACGCACTGGTACGCCTGGGCCATGGTCGCCCCGGTGGTGCTCGTCCTCGGCGTGATCATCGGGTGGCCGCTCGTCCGGGGCGTCTACCTGTCGCTCACCGACGCCAACGAGCGCAACGTCTCCCGCACCATCGGCGTCCGCCACATCGAGGCGACGTACGAGTTCGTCGGGCTCGACAACTACACGGCCGTGCTCGGCGACCCGGTCTTCTGGCAGCGGCTGGTGTGGACGGTGCTGTGGACCGTCGCCTGCGTCTCCATCACCTTCGTCCTGGGCCTCGCCCTGGCCACCATGCTCAACCGGCAGTTCCGGGGCCGTGCCGCCTACCGGATGGCCCTCATCCTGCCCTGGGCCGTCCCCGGCTTCGTCTCCGTCTTCGCCTGGCGGTTCCTCTTCAACCGCGACAACGGCATCCTCAACAAGGTCCTCGACGGCGGCGGCATCTCCGCCGTGCCGTGGCTCGACGACCCGACCTGGGCCAAGTTCTCCGTCATCGCCGTCAACGTCTGGCTCGGCGTCCCCTTCATGATGGTCGCCCTGCTCGGCGGCCTGCAGTCGATCCCCGGCGAGCTCTACGAAGCCGCGGAGATGGACGGGGCGCGGCCGTGGCAGCGGTTCCGGCACATCACGCTGCCCGGACTGCGCGCCGTCAGCATGACCGTGATCCTGCTCTCCACCATCTGGACCTTCAACATGTTCCCGGTGATCTTCCTGCTGACGCGGGGCGGCCCCGGCGACTCCACCGAGATCCTGGTGACCCAGGCCTTCCGCGAGGCCTTCATCTCCAGCCCCCGCGACTTCGCCGGCTCCGCGACCTGGGGCGTCCTCATCCTCGCCCTGCTCATGATCTTCGCGCTGGTCTACCGGCGCTCGCTGCGCAAGCAGGGAGAGGTGTGGTGACCGTGACCACCGCCGACAAGACCGGCCGCGACGCGGGCGCCCGCGAGAAGACCGGCCGCGACGCGGGCGCCCGCGAGAAGACCGCCCGCGCCCGCGGCAGCCGCTCCCCGCTCGCCTCCGTCGCCCTGCACGCCACCCTCCTCGTCGCGTCCGTCGTCGCCGTGTTCCCGGTGCTGTGGATCCTGCTGACCTCGCTCAAGCCCGCGAAGTACGCGATCACCACGGACTTCGTGAAGGAACCCAACCTCGGCAACTACCGCTACCTGCTGGAGGACAGCCACTTCCTGGCCTGGTTCGGCAACTCCGTCCTGGTCGCCGGCGTCACCACCGTCCTCGGCGTGTTCATTGCCGCCACCACCGGATACGCCGTCAGCCGCTTCAGGTTCCCCGGCATGAAGCCCCTGATGTGGACCCTGCTCATCACGCAGATGTTCCCGATGGCCATCCTCATCGTCCCGCTCTACAACCTCATGGGCGACCTCGGGCTGCTCAACCAGCCCCTCGGCCTGATCATCACCTACCTCACCATCGCCGTGCCGTTCTGCGCGTGGATGATGAAGGGCTTCTTCGACACCATCCCGGTCGAGATCGACGAATCCGGCCGCGTCGACGGACTCAACCCCTTCGGCACCTTCTGGCGCCTGATCCTGCCGCTCGCCAAGCCCGGCCTCGCCGTCACCGGCTTCTACGCCTTCATCACCGCCTGGGGCGAGGTCGCCTACGCCTCCGCCTTCATGGTCGGCGAGGAGAACCTCACCCTCGCCGGCGGACTGCAGACCTTCGTCACCCAGTACACCTCCAACTGGGGTGCCATGAGCGCGGCCTCCGTGCTCATCGCCATCCCGGCGGCGATCTTCTTCCTCTTCGCCCAGCGCCACCTCGTCGCCGGGATGACCGCGGGCGCGACCAAGGGCTGACCAAGGGCTGACCACCCGCGCCCGCCCCCGCATCACCGGCCCGATCTCATCACCGGCCCGATCTCTTCAAGGACGACATGACCCAGCACCTCGCCGAAACGCTCTCCACCTCCAGCGGCACCCTGCCCGGCTGGTGGAGAGAAGCGGTGATCTACCAGGTCTATCCGCGCAGCTTCGCCGACTCCAACGGGGACGGCATGGGGGACCTCGAAGGCATCCGCAGCCGCCTGCCCTACCTCAAGGAGCTCGGCGTCGACGCCGTCTGGCTGAGCCCCTTCTACGCCTCCCCGCAGGCCGACGCCGGCTACGACGTCGCCGACTACCGGGCCATCGACCCCATGTTCGGCAGCCTGCACGACGCCGACGCCGTGATCCGCGAGGCCCACGCGCTCGGGCTGCGCATCATCGTCGACCTCGTCCCCAACCACTGCTCCGACCAGCACGAATGGTTCAAGCAGGCACTCCGCGAAGGCCCCGGCAGCCCCCTGCGCGAACGCTTCCACTTCCGCCCCGGACAGGGCGAGAACGGCGAACTGCCGCCCAACGACTGGGAGTCCCTCTTCGGCGGACCCTCCTGGACCCGCGTCGCCGACGGCGAGTGGTACCTGCACCTCTTCGCCTCCGAACAGCCCGACTTCAACTGGGAACACCCCGCCGTCCAGGACGAGTTCCGCTCCATCCTGCGCTTCTGGCTCGACCTCGGCACCGACGGCTTCCGCATCGACGTCGCCCACGGCCTCGTCAAGGCCCCCGGCCTGCCCGACCTCGGCCGCAGCGAACAGCTCAAGCTCCTCGGCAACCAGGTCCTGCCCTTCTTCGACCAGGACGGCGTCCACGAGATCTACCGCTCCTGGCGGACCGTCCTCGACGAGTACGCCGGGGACCGCATCGGCGTCGCCGAGGCCTGGACCCCCAGCGCCGAGCGCACCGCGCTCTACCTGCGGCCCGACGAGCTCCACCAGGCCTTCAACTTCCACTACCTGAACACCGGCTGGGACGCGGACGCGCTGCGCGCCGCCATCGACGAATCCCTCGACGCGATGCGCCCCGTCGGCGCCCCCACGACGTGGGTGCTGTCCAACCACGACGTGGTGCGCCACGTGACCCGCTACGGCGGCGGGGAGCAGGGCCTCGCCCGCGCGCGGGCGGCGGCGCTGCTGATGCTGGCCCTGCCCGGATCGGCGTACGTCTACCAGGGCGAGGAGCTCGGCCTGCCCGAGGTCACCGACCTGCCCGACGAGGTCCGCCAGGACCCGTCCTTCTTCAAGGAGAACGGCCAGGAAGGCCTGCGCGACGGCTGCCGCGTCCCGATCCCGTGGTCGGGGACCGAGGCCCCGTACGGCTTCGGCGAGGGCGGCAGCTGGCTGCCCCAGCCCGCCGCGTGGGCGGGGCTGAGCGTCGAGGCGCAGACCGGCGACCCGGCGTCGACGCTGGAGCTCTACCGGACGGCGCTGCGCATCCGCCGCGAGCGTCCGGAACTGGGCGCGGGCGACGCCGTGGAGTGGCTGGCCGCCCCCGCCGGGGTGCTGGCCTTCCGGCGCGGCGGGTTCGTCTGCACCGTCAACACCACGGGCGAGCCCGTACGGATGCCCGCGCCCGGGACGGTGCTGCTCGCCAGCACGGCCCCGGCCGGGGACGCGGACCTGCTCCCGGCCGACAGCGCGGTGTGGTGGCTGGGGTGACCTCCCCGCTCCGGCTGACGGACATCGCCGCGCAGGCCCAGGTCAGCGAGGCGACGGTCAGCCGCGTGCTCAACGGCAAGGCGGGCGTGGCGGCCGGCACCCGGCACCGGGTGCTGGCCGCGCTCGACCTGCTCGGCTACGAGCGGCCCGTACGGCTGAAACGGCGCAGCAACGGGCTGGTGGGCCTGCTCATCCCCGAGCTGACCAACCCGATCTTCCCGGCGTTCGCCCAGGTCATAGAGCAGGCGCTGGCCGGGCACGGCTACACGCCGGTGCTCTGCACGCAGACCCCGGGCGGGGCCACCGAGGACGAGCTGGTGGAGCAGCTGGAGGAACGCGGGGTCACCGGCATCGTGTTCCTTTCCGGCCTGCACGCGGACGCGTCGGCCGACCCGGCGCGCTACCGGCGGCTGGCGGCGCGCGGGGTCCCGTTCGTCCTGATCAACGGCTTCAACGAGGCCATCAGCGCGCCCTTCGTCTCCCCGGACGACCGGGCGGCCGCCGACATGGCCGTACGGCACCTGGAGGAGCTGGGCCACCGCCGCATCGGCCTCGCGATCGGGCCGACCCGCTACGTCCCCTCGGCGCGCAAGGAGCAGGGCTTCCTCGCGGCCCTGCCCGACGCGGCGGCCGAGGGGCTGGTCCAGCGCACCCTGTTCACGGTCGAGGGCGGCCACGCGGCGGGCGGCGCCCTGCTGGACCGGGGCTGTACGGGGGTCGTCTGCGCGAGCGACATGATGGCCCTCGGCGTCATCCGCGCGGCCCGAGAGCGGGGGCTGCGGGTACCGCAGGACGTCTCGGTGGTCGGCTTCGACGACTCCCCGCTCATCGCCTTCACGGACCCACCCCTGACCACGGTCCGCCAGCCGGTCCGCGCGATGGCCACGGCGGCGGTCGGCGCCCTCCTCGAAGCGGTGGCCGGCACCCCGGTCCAGCGCACGGAGTACGTCTTCCAGCCGGAACTGGTGGTCAGGGGGTCCACGGGGCCGGGGCCTGAGGGGGGTTGAGGGGGCGGGGGGCTGGTCGGGGTCGGGGGTGGCGGGACTCGACCTGGCCCGGATCAGAGAAGGGCTGGGGGTTTCCCGTCAGTCTCACTGTCCTTCCGTGTCGGGCCGGGCTGTCAAGGGCGCTCCCTTCGGTCGCGTCGCTTCGCGATGGCC
>NZ_JBEXKC010000086.1:0-28103 GCF_040609475.1 Streptomyces sp. NPDC004667
GCCGCATCCTCGTCACCGGCGATGACCACCGAGGCCGGCCCGTTGACGGCGGCGATGCTCACCCGGTCCGTCAGGAGCGGCAGGACCTCGTCCTCGGACGCCTGAACGGCGATCATGGCACCGCCTGCGGGCAGGGCCTGCATCAGCCGGCCACGCGCGGCCACCAGCGTGCACGCATCGTCCAGCGACAGGACTCCCGCCACATGCGCGGCCGCGATCTCACCGATCGAGTGACCCGACACGAAGTCCGGGCTCACACCCCACGACTCCAGCAGCCGGAACAGCGCCACCTCCACCGCGAACAACGCCGGCTGCGTGTACTCCGTACGGTCCAACGCCTCGGCATCGGAACCGAACAGAACCTCCTTCAAGGGCAGTTCGAGGGAGAAGCGGGCGCAGATGCCGTCGAGCGCGGTGGCGAAGACCGGCTGGGTCTCGTACAGCTCACGCCCCATTCCGGGCCGCTGGCTGCCCTGTCCGGTGAACAGGAACGCCAGTCCCCCACCGGACACCGTGCCGTGGAACAGCCCCGGCGCCGGTTCGTCGGCCGCGAGTGCGGCGAGCGCGCGCAGCACGCCCTCGCGGTCGGCGGCGGCGAAGGCCGCCCGGTGTTCGAGACCGGCGCGGCCGGTGGCCAGGGAGTGGGCCAGGTCCACGAGAGCGCAGTCCCCGGCCTCGGCCACGGAGAGCAGGCGGGCGGCCTGGTCGCGGAGGGCCCGCGGGTTCCTGGCCGACAGGACGTACGGCACCGGGCCGGTGGCGGGCGTCGTCGGCGTCGGGTCCTCGGAAGCGTCCGGGGCCGCCTCGATGATCGTGTGGGCGTTGGTGCCGCTGATGCCGAACGAGGACACCGCGGCGCGGCGCGCGCGCCGGGTCTGAGGCCATGGGGTGGGTTCCGTCAGCAGCTCGACCTCACCGGCCGTCCAGTCGACGTGCGGGGTCGGCGCGTCCACGTGCAGGGTCTGCGGAAGCACCCCGTGCCGCATCGCCAGCACCATCTTGATCACACCCGCCACACCGGCAGCGGCCTGCGTGTGACCGATGTTCGACTTGATCGAACCGAGCAGCAGCGGCTGCCCCTCCGCCCGCTCCTGGCCGTACGTCGCCAGCAGCGCCTGCGCCTCGATCGGGTCACCCAACCGGGTCCCCGTACCGTGCGCCTCCACCACGTCCACCTCGGCGGCCGACAGACCCGCGTTCGCGAGGGCGGCGCGGATCACCCGCTGCTGGGACGGGCCGTTGGGTGCCGTCAGGCCGTTGCTCGCACCGTCCTGGTTGACGGCGGAGCCGCGGACCACGGCGAGGACCGGGTGCCCGTTGCGGCGGGCGTCCGACAGCCGCTCCACGAGCAGCATGCCGACACCCTCACCCCAGCCCGTACCGTCCGCACCCTCCGCGAACGCCTTGCAGCGGCCGTCGGGCGAGAGACCGCCCTGGTGGCTGAACTCGCTGAAGGTTCCCGGCGTCGACATCACCGTGACGCCGCCCGCGAGGGCCAGGGTGCACTCGCCGTTGCGCAGGGCCTGGATCGCCCAGTGCAGGGCGACCAGCGAGGACGAGCAGGCCGTATCGACGGTGACCGCCGGGCCCTCCAGGCCCAGGGCGTAGGAGACGCGGCCGGACATGACGCTGCCCGCGTTGCCGGTCATCACGTGGCCGAGTACGCCGTCCACGTCTGCGGAGCGCTCCAACTGGGCGTCGTAGCCGGTGTAGGAGGCGCCGACGAACACGCCCGCCCGGCTGCCGCGGAGCGAGGACGGGTCGATGCCCGCTCCCTCGATCGCCTCCCAGGAGGCCTCCAGCAGCAGCCGCTGCTGCGGGTCCATCGCCAGGGCCTCGCGCGGGGAGATGCCGAAGAACTCGGCGTCGAAGGAGTCGGCGTCGTAGAGGAACCCGCCTTCGAAGGCCCGGCCGTCGCTGCCCTGTCCGGCGTACAGCTCGGCGGTGTCCCAGCCGCGGTTGCCGGGGAGCCCGCCGATCGCGTCGCCGCCGGCGGCGACGAGCCGCCACAGCTCCTCGGGGTTGCGGACGCCGCCGGGGTAGCGGCAGCTCATGGCGACGATGGCGATCGGGTCGTCCTCGGCCGCCGCGGCCGGCCGGACGCCCTCCGCCCCGGACCCGGTCTCCTCGTCGCCGAGGAGTTCGCGGTACAGCAGGCGTGCGAGGGCGACGGGTGACGGGTGGTCGAAGACGAGCGTGGTGGCCAGGCGCAGCCCGGTGGCCGCGCCGAGGCGGTTGCGCAGCTCGACGGCGGTCAGCGAGTCGAAGCCGAGGTCCTTGAACGCCTTGCCGGGCTCGACCCGTTCGGCCGAGGCGTGGCCGAGGACGGCGGCCACCTGTGCCCGTACGAGGTCCAGCAGTACGCGGTCGCGTTCGGACCGGGTGAGGCCGGTCAGGCGGTCGGTGAGCGAGGTGCCCGCGTCGTCGCGGGTGCGCGCGGTACGGCGTCCGGCCCGGCCCAGGAGCTCCCGGAAGACGGGGGCCACGGGGCCGGGGGCCGCGGCGGCGCGCAGGGCGGGCAGGTTCAGGCGGGCGGGGACGAGGACGGACCGGCCGGAGGCGAGGGCCGCGTCCAGCAGGGCCATGCCGTCGGCGGCGGTGAGCGCGCCCATGCCGTGCTGCTCCATGCGGCGCAGCTGGGCCTCGTCGAGCGTGCCGATCATGCCGCCGGCTTCGGCCCACAGGCCCCAGGCGAGGGAGGTGGCCGGCAGGCCCTGGTGGTGGCGGAGTTCGGCGAGGGCGTCCAGGTAGGCGTTGGCGCAGGCGTAGTTGGCCTGGCCGGCGGCGCCGAGGGTGCCCGCGATGGCGGAGTAGAGGACGAAGGCGGTGACCGGCAGGTCGCGGGTCAGCTCGTGCAGGTGGTGGGCGGCGAGGGCCTTGGGCCGCAGGACCGTGTCGAGGCGCTCGGGGGTGAGGGAGGCGATGACTCCGTCGTCGAGGACGCCCGCCGTGTGCACCACGGTGGTGAGGGGGTGTTCGGCCGGGATCTCGGCCAGCACGGCGGCCAGGGCGTCACGGTCGGCGGCGTCACAGGCGGCCCAGGTGACGCGGGCGCCCAACGCGGCCAGTTCGGCGGTGCGTTCGGCGGCTCCGGGGGCGTCGGCGCCGCGGCGGCTGAGCAGCAGCAGGTTCCGTACGCCGTGGGCGCCGGCCAGGTGGCGGGCGACGATTCCGGCGAGGGTGCCGGAGCCGCCGGTGATCAGGGCGGTGCCGTCCGGGTCGATGACGGCGCCGGCGGTGGCGTCCGTGGTGGCGGCGCGGCGCAGCCGGGGCACGTGGACGGCTCCGTCGCGCAGCAGCAGCTCCGGTTCGCCGGAGTCGAGGGCCGCGGCGAGGGCGGCCAGGTCGGCGGACGCGGCGGACCCGGCGGACCCGGATGCTTCGGCGGACCCGGCTGCCTCGGCCAGGTCGCGGACGTCGGCGAGGACGAAGCGGCCGGGGTTCTCGGTCTCCGCCGACCGCAGCAGGCCCCGTACGGCGGCGTGCGGCAGGTCCTCGGCGCCTTCGCCGGGCCCGGCCACGGCGCCGCTGGTCACCAGGACCAGGCGGGCCGTCTCGAACCGGGAGTCGGCCAGCCAGGCCCGCACCAGGGCGAGCGCCCGCCGGGCGGCCCCGCTCAGGGCGTCCGGCCCGTCGGCCTGCCGGGGGAAGGGGGCCAGGACGTACGCGGGTACCGGGGTGCCCGCGTCGACGGCCTCGCCCAGTTCGGCCAGGCCGACGTACCGGGCGGCCGGGCCGAAGCCGGTGTCGCCCAGGACCGCCCATCCGCCGGCGGGCCCGGTGGCGGTGGCGGAGAGGGCGAGCGGCGTCCAGTCCAGGCGGAACAGCGCCTCGCGGACCACGGCGGGCACCGGGTCCGTGGCGTCGGTGGCGGCCTCCGTGTAGGGCCGCGGGGCGAGCCGACCGATGGTGGCCACGGGGTCGCCGAGGTCGTCGGCGAGGTCCAGGGTGAACGTGCCCTCGCCGGCGGGCCGGACGCGTACGCGCAGCGCGCCCGCGCCCACGGCGTGCAGGGCCACGTCCGACCAGACGCTGCCCGGGCCGACGCCGTTGCCGCCGTCCGTGCCCGTGCCCGCGTCCGTGTCCGTGTCCGTGTCCGCCAGGGCGGTCGCGAGGTGCGCGGCGGCGTCGAGCAGGATCGGGTGCAGTCCGAATCCGGCTTCCTGCGCCGCGCCTTCGGGCAGGCGCACCTGTGCGAAGTACTCCCCGTCGCGCTCCCAGGCCGCCTCCGCGGCCTGGAACAGGGGCCCGCGCACCGGGCCTCGGCGCAGGCCCCCGGCGGTGTCGGCGTCGTACAGCCGGCTGAGGTCCACGGCGTCCGCGCCGGCCGGAGGCCACTCGGCGAGGTCGAAGGACGCGGCGGGGCCTGCTGCCCCGGCGTCTGCGGCAGGTGCCAGCACGCCGTGGGCGTGGCGGGTCCAGCCGCTGTCCTCCGCGGTCCCGCCCGCCCGCTCGGCGGACACGGTGAAGGTACGGCGGCCCCGGTCGTCGGCGTCCTCGACCAGTACCTGGATCCGTACGCCGCCGTCGGCGGGCAGCGCGAGCGGGGCGTCGAGGACGAGTTCCTCAACGTGCCCGCAGTCGGCCTGGTCACCGGCGCGGACGGCCAGTTCGACGAACGCCGCACCGGGCAGGACCGCCGCACCGGCCACGGTGTGGTCGGCGAGCCAGTCGTGGCCGCGCACCGAGAGGCGGCCGGTGCACAGCAGCCGGTCGGAGCCGGCCAGGGTGACGGCCGCGCCGAGCAGCGGGTGCCCGGCGGGGTCGAGTCCGGCGACGCTGACGTCCCCGGCCGTGTCGGCGCCGGGCTCCAGCCAGTAGCGCTCGTGCTGGAAGGCGTACGTGGGCAGGTCGACCGTGCGGGCGCCGGTGCCGGCGAAGTACGCCGCCCAGTCGACGGTGCCGCCGTGGGCGTGGACGCGGGCGAGGGCGGCGAGGACCGTCTCGGACTCCGGCCGGCCGGCGCGCAGGGCGGGCACGAAGGCGGCGCCTTCGCCGCTGACGCAGTCCTGGGCGAGGGCGGTCAGAACGCCCTCGGGCCCGATCTCCACGTACGTGGTGACCCCGGCGGCGTCCAGGGCGCGGATGCCGTCGAGGAAGCGGACGGCCTCGCGGACGTGGCGCACCCAGAAGTCGGCGGAGCCCATCTCGTCGGTGACGAGGGCGCCGGTCAGGTTGGAGACGACCGGGAGGGCCGGGGCGGCGTACGTGAGCCCCTCCACGACCCGGCGGAAGTCGGCCAGCATCCCGTCCATGTGCGGGGAGTGGAAGGCGTGGCTCACCGTCAGCCGCTTGGACTTCCGGTCGGGGAAGGCCGCCACGATCGCGGCGGCGGCGTCCTCGTCACCGGCGATCACGACCGAGGTGGGGCCGTTGACGGCGGCGATGCTGACCCGGTCGGTGAGCAGCGGCAGGACCTCGTCCTCCGAAGCCTGGACGGCGATCATCGCGCCGCCGGCCGGCAGTTCCTGCATCAGCCGGGCCCGCGCCGCGACGAGCGTGCACGCGTCGTCCAGCGACAGCACCCCCGCCACGTGCGCGGCGGCGATCTCACCGATCGAATGACCGGACACGAAGTCCGGCCGCAGGCCCCAGCTCTCCACGAGCCGGAACAGCGCCACCTCGACGGCGAACAGTGCCGGCTGGGTGTACTCCGTACGGTCCAGCAGGGTGGCATCCGAACCGAAAAGGACCTCCTTCAGCGGGAGTTCGAACCGCTCGCACACCGCATCCAGCGCGGCGGCGAACACCGGCTGAGCCTCGTACAGCTCACGGCCCATCCCCGGCCGCTGGCTGCCCTGGCCGGTGAACAGGAACGCGGTCCGGCCCTCGGCCGCGGTGTCGGTGACCAGTCCCGCGGCCTCCTCACCGGCGGCGAGCGCGGCGAGGGCGGAGTCGAGGTCGTCGCCGGTGCGGCCGATGAGCACCGCCCGGTGCTCCAGGGCCGCGCGGGTGGTGGCGAGGGAGAGGCCGAGGTCGAGGGCGGAGCCCGCGGCGGCGTCCGCCGTGCGGGCGGCGATCAGCCGGGCGGCCTGGGCGCGCAGGGCGGCGGCGCTGCGGCCGGACAGCGTCCACGGCAGCAGCGCCGGCCGCACCGCGGCGGTCGCCGACGCGGTGACCGGAGCGGCGCTCCCCGTCCCGGTCCCGGACGCCCCGCCCGGCTGCGCGCCGTGCGGCGGCTGCTCGGCGGTGTCCGCCTCGGGGGCCTGCTCGATGATGGTGTGCGCGTTGGTGCCGCTCACGCCGAAGGCGGAGACGGCGGCGCGGCGCGGGGCCCCGGTCTCGGGCCAGGGCATGGCCTCGGTGAGCAGGGACACGGCGCCGGCCGACCAGTCGACGTCCGGGGTCGGCTCGTCCACGTGCAGGGTCTGCGGGAGGACGCCGTGGCGGATCGCCATGACCGTCTTGATGATGCCGGCGACGCCGGCGGCGGCCTGGGTGTGCCCGAGGTTCGACTTGAGGGAGCCCAGGCGCAGCGGCCGGCCCTCCGGCCGGTCCTGCCCGTACGTGGCCAGCAGCGCCTGCGCCTCGATGGGGTCGCCGAGCCGGGTGCCGGTGCCGTGCGCCTCCACCGCGTCGACCTCGGCGGCCGAGAGGCGGGCGCTCTCCAGGGCCTGGCGGATGACGCGCTGCTGGGCGGGGCCGTTGGGCGCGGTGAGGCCGTTGCTGGCGCCGTCCTGGTTGACGGCGCTGCCGCGGACCACGGCCAGGACGGGGTGTCCATTGCGCTGGGCGTCGGACAGCCGCTCCACCAGGAGCACGCCGACGCCCTCGGACCAGCCGGTGCCGTCGGCGGCGGCGGCGAAGGACTTGCAGCGGCCGTCGGCGGCGAGGCCGCGCTGGCGGCTGAACTCGACGAACACGTCGGGGGTGGGCATCACGCACACGCCGCCGACCAGGGCGAGCGAGCACTCGCGCTGGCGCAGCGCCTGCCCGGCCAGGTGCAGGGCGACGAGGGAGGAGGAGCAGGCCGTGTCGATGGTGGCGGCCGGGCCCTCCAGCCCGAGGACGTAGCTGACGCGGCCCGACAGGACGCTCGTGGCGCCACCGGTCAGCAGGAGCCCTTCGAGTCCCTCCGGGACCTCGCGGAGGTCGGCCCCGTAGCCCATGGCGCCGGCACCGATGTAGACGCCGGTGCGGCTGCCGCGCACGGTCGCGGGGTCGATGCCGGCCCGCTCGAAGACCTCCCAGGAGGTTTCCAGGATCTGGCGCTGCTGCGGGTCCATCGCGAGGGCCTCGCGCGGCGATATTCCGAAGAACGCGGGGTCGAAACGGGTGGCGTCGGTGAGGAATCCGCCGCCGGTGTTGTAGAAGGTGCCCTTGCGGTCGGGGTCCGGGTCCGCGAGGGAGGCGATGTCCCAGCCGCGGTCGTCGGGGAATCCGGTGATGGCGTCGCCGCCCTCGGAGACCAGTCGCCACAGGTCCTCGGGGGACCGTACGCCGCCGGGGAAGCGGCAGCTCATCGCGACGATCGCGAGGGGCTCACGGGCGTCCTGCTCGACCTCCTGGAGGCGGCGGCGGGACCGCCGCAGCTCCGTGGTCATCCACTTCAGGTTTTCGAGAAGCTTTTCTTCGTTCGCGCCGGCCACTGGAACGTCACCTCCTGGAGAAATGCGGAATGCATGCGGGAATCGGCTGGGCCATCGGATCGCGCATCGGATCGGGAATCCGATCGGGCGTCGGTTCGGGCATCAAGGTCAGGCTTTTCCGAATTCGTTGTTGATGATGTCGAAGAGGTCCTCGGCGGAAGCCGATTCGATGACCGTCTCCTCGTCCTCCTGGGCGAGGGCGGCCCGCTCGGTCCTGTTCCAGTTCGCCAGGAGCGCTTCGAGGCGGGCCGTGACGCGGGCGCGTTCCGCGGCGTCTTCCCCGGGGACCGACGAGAGGACGTATTCCAGCTTGTCGATCTCGGCGAGCGCCGGGAGCGCGGGCTCCGTGTCCTCACCGAGGAGTTCCGCGCGGATGTGCGCGGCCAGGGCGGCGGGCGTGGGGTGGTCGAAGACGAGGGCGGCGGGAAGCCGCAGCCCGGTGGCCGCGCCGAGGCGGGTGCGCAGTTCCACGGCGGTGAGCGAGTCGAAGCCCAGTTCCTTGAAGGCGCGGCCCGCCTCCACGGTGGCGGTCCCCTCGTGCCCCAGGACCGCGGCGACGTGGCCGCGGACCAGGCCGAGCAGGGTGCGTTCGGCCTCGTCGGCGCCCATGCCCCGCAGTTCGGCCACCAGCCGTTCGGCTTCGGCGGCGGCGCCGTCCCCGTCGGTGCCGGGGCCGGCCGCCTGCCGTTCGGCGTCGAGGACGCGGAGCACCTCGGGCAGGTCCGCGATGAGCGGGCGCGGCCGGGAGGCGGTGAAGGCCGGGACGAACAGGTCCCAGTCGACGTCGGCGACGGTGACGTTGGTGTCGTCCGCGTCCAGCGCCTGCTGGAGTGCGGCGACGGCCCGGTCGGGGGCCATCACCGGCAGGCCGCGTCGCCGCAGCTGCCCGGCGGCCTCGTCGTCGGCGACGAGCCCGCCCTCGGCCCACGGCCCCCAGGCGACGGCGGTGGCCGTCAGCCCGCGGTCGCGGCGTCGCTGCGCCAGCGCGTCGAGGTGCGCGTTGGCCGCCGCGTAGGCGCCCTGGCCGCCGCTACCCCAGATGCCGGCGATGGAGGAGAAGAGGACGAAGGCGTCCAGCTCCGTGTCGCCGAGCAGTTCGTCGAGGTGGTCGGCCCCGGCCGCCTTGGCGGCGAGGACCGAGGCGACCTCGTCCGGCCCGCTCTCGGAGAGCGGGGTCAGCTGGCCGACGCCCGCCGTGTGGAAGACGGCGGTGAGGGCGGGGGCCGAGGTGTCCTCGCGCAGCGCCGCGAGCAGGTCGCTCACGGACTGCCGGTCGGAGACGTCGCACGCCACGGCCGTGGCGTGGACTCCGAGCCCGGCGAGCTCCGCGACCAGGGCCTGAGTGCCCGGCGCCTGCGCTCCGCGCCGCCCGGCCAGCACCAGGTGCTCGGCGCCGTGGGCGGCCAGCCAGCGGGCGACGTGCGCGCCGAGCGCGCCCGTGCCGCCGGTGACCAGGACGGTGCCGCGCGCCCGCCAGGAGCCGGACCGCGCTCCGGCGTCGGCGCCGGTGGCGGTGGGCGTCGCGGCGGCGTGCTCGACGCGGCGTACGAGCAGGCCCGAGGCGCGTACGGCGATCTGGTCCTCGGCGCCGCTCGCGTCGGCTCCGCCGAGTACGGCGAGCAGCCGGTCGAGCGTCCGGCCGTCGGCGGCGGCGGGCAGGTCGACCAGGCCGCCCCAGCGCTCGGGGTGCTCCAGGGCGATCACCCGGCCGAGCCCCCAGACCTGTGCCTGTGCGGCGCTGCGGACCCGGTCGGCGGGGCCGGTCGCCACGGCGCCCGAGGTCAGGCACCACAGCGGTGCGTCGACCTCGGCATCGCCGAGCGCCTGGACCAGCGTCCCGGTGAGCAGCACCCCGGCGGGCGCGGCCGGGTGGGCCGGGTGCGGGGCCTCGGCGAGGGCCAGCAGCGACACCACGCCCGCCGCCTCCCGGTCCCCGGCGAGGGCCGTACGCAGCCGGTCGGCCACGGCGCCCCGGTCGGTGACGGCCGGGTCCAGCGCGACTTCCCGTACGTCCGCGCCCTGGGCCCGCAGCGCGTCCGCGACGGCGGGGAGTGCGCTGTCGGCGTCCGACTCCGGGGTGACGACCAGCCACGTGCCGGAGGGGCGGGCGGAGACGTCCGCCGCGGGCAGCGGCTTCCAGGTGACGCCGTAGCGCCAGGTGTTGACCACCGAGTGCTCGGTACGCCGGTGCCGCCAGGCGGACAGTGCCGGGAGCAGGGCGCTCAGCGGCTGGTCGGCGTCGATGTCCAGGGTGGCGGTGAGCGCGGCGAGGTCGGCGTTCTCGACGGCCTCCCAGAACGGTGCGTCCACCATCGCGCCGCCCGCGGCGTCGGACCCGGCCGCCGCCGGGCGGTGGGCCTCTTCCAGCCAGTACCGCTTGCGCTGGAAGGCGTACGTGGGCAGGTCGACGCGGCGGGCGCCGCTGCCGGCGAAGTATGCGGCCCAGTCGACGGCTACTCCGTGAGCGTGGGCCCGGGCCAGGGCGGTGACCAGGGCCTCCGCCTCGGCGCGGCCCTTGCGGAGCAGCGGTGCGAAGGTGGCGGCGTCCTCGGTGACGCAGTCCTGGGCGAGGGCGGAAAGCACCCCGTCCGGACCGAGTTCGAGGTACGTGGTCACCCCGGCGGCCTCCAGGGCACGCATCCCGTCGAGGAAGCGGACCGCCTCGCGGACGTGCCGGACCCAGAACTCGGCCGAGCCCATTTCGTCCGAGACCAGGGCACCGGTCAGGTTCGACACGACCGGGATCCGCGGGGCGGCGAAGGCGATGCCCTCCGCCACCTTGCGGAAGTCGGCCAGCATCCCGTCCATGTGCGGCGAGTGGAAGGCGTGGCTGACCGTCAGCCGCTTGGTCTTGCGCCCCTGCGCCGCGAAGGCCTCGGCCACCTTGCCGGCCGCGTCCTCGTCACCGGCGATGACCACCGAGGTCGGCCCGTTGACGGCGGCGATGCTGACCCGGTCGGTCAGCAGCGGCAGGACCTCGTCCTCGGACGCCTGGACGGCGATCATGGCGCCGCCTGCGGGCAGGGCCTGCATCAGCCGGCCGCGGGCCGCGACCAGCGTGCACGCGTCGTCGAGGTCCAGGACCCCGGCGGCGTGCGCGGCGGCGATCTCGCCGATGGAGTGCCCGGAGAGGAAGTCGGGCCGCACACCCCAGCTCTCCACGAGGCGGAAGAGCGCCACCTCGACCGCGAACAGCGCCGGCTGGGTGTAGCCGGTCTGGTCCAGCAGCTCCGCGTCCGTTCCGAACATCACGTCACGCAGCGGGAGTTCCAGATGGCCGTCCATGCGGGCGCAGATCGCGTCCAGGGCGTCCGCGAACACCGGGAAGGCGTCGTACAGCTCACGCCCCATGCCGAGGCGCTGACTGCCCTGACCCGTGAACAGGAAGGCCAGCCCGCCGGAGGAAGCCGTACCGCGCACCGCCCCCGTCGGCTGCTCGCCGGTGGCGAGGGCCTTGAGCGCGGTGAGGAACTCCTCGCGCTCCTGGGCGACGAGCACGGCCCGGTGTCCGAGTGCCGACCGCGACGTGGCCAGGGAGTAGGCGACGTCGGCGGTGGTGTACGGCGCGTCGTCGGATCCGAGCCGGGCGGCCAGGCGCTCGGCCTGGACGCGGAGCGCGGCCTCGCTCTTCGCGGACAGCACCCACGGCACGGGCACGGGCCGCTGCTTCGGCGTGGGCTCCGGCGTCAGGTCCTCGGCATCCGGGGCCTGCTCGATGATGGTGTGGGCGTTGGTGCCGCTGAAGCCGAACGAGGAGATGCCAGCCCGGCGGGGATGGCCGGTCTCCGGCCAGTCCCGCCGCTCGGTCAGCAGGGCGATCTCCCCAGCCTGCCAGTCGACGTGCGGGGTGGGCTCGTCCACGTGCAGGGTCTGCGGAAGCACCCCGTGCTGCATCGCCAGCACCATCTTCATGACGCCGGCCACACCGGCAGCGGCCTGTGTGTGCCCGATGTTCGACTTGATGGAGCCCAGGAAGAGGGGCTGCCCGTCGGTCCGCTCCCGGCCGTAGGTGGCCAGCAGGGCCTGGGCCTCGATCGGGTCGCCGAGGGTGGTGCCGGTGCCGTGCGCCTCGACGGCGTCCACTTCGGCGGCCGACAGGCCGGCGCTGGCGAGGGCGGCACGGATGACGCGCTGCTGGGACGGCCCGTTGGGTGCCGTCAGACCGTTGCTGGCACCGTCCTGGTTGATCGCCGAGCCGCGAATCACCGCGAGGACCGGGTGCCCGTTGCGGCGGGCGTCCGACAGCCGCTCCACGAGCAGCATGCCGACACCCTCACCCCAGCCCGTCCCGTCCGCACCGGCCGCGAAGGCCTTGATCCGGCCGTCGGCGGCCAGACCACGCTGGCGGCTGAAGTCGATGTACGCGCCCGGCGAGGACATGACGGTCACACCGCCGGCCAGGGCGATCGAGCACTCGCCGTTGCGCAGGGCCTGGACGGCCCAGTGCAGGGCGACGAGGGAAGCGGAGCAGGCCGTGTCGACGGTGACGGCCGGACCCTCCAGCCCGAAGGCGTAGGACAGGCGACCGGAGACGACACTCGCCGCGTTGCCGGTACCGAGGAAGCCCTCGATGCCGTCCGGAACCGTCTGGAGCATCGCCCCGTAGTCCTGGCCGTTGGTGCCGACGAAGACACCGGCCTGGCTGCCGCGCACGGCTGCCGGGTCGATCCCGGCGCGCTCGAACGCTTCCCAGGTGGTCTCGAGCAGCAGGCGCTGCTGCGGGTCCATGGCGAGGGCCTCGCGCGGCGAGATCCCGAAGAAGTCGGCGTCGAAGTCGGCGACGTCGTAGATGAAGCCGCCCTCGCGGGCGTAGAACGTGCCCTGCTGGTCGGGATCCGGGTTGTAGAGCCGCTCCAGGTCCCAGCCACGGTTTGCCGGGAACTCACCGATGGCGTCGCCGCCCTCGGACAGCAGATGCCACAGGTCCTCCGGCGTCCGCACACCACCCGGGAAGCGGCAGCTCATCGCCACGATCGCGATCGGGTCGTCGTCGGTCGCGACGGCGACGGGTCCGGCGATCTCGGCCTGGGTCCCGAGGAGTTCGTCGCGGAGGAAGGCGGTGAGGGCGGAGGCCGTCGGGTAGTCGAAGATCAGCGTCGCCGGCAGGGTCACACCGGTGACGGCGCCGAGCCGGTTGCGCAGCTCGACAGCCGTGAGCGAGTCGAACCCGAGCTCCTTGAAGGCGCGTTCGGCGCCGACCGACTCCGAGCCCTGGTGTCCGAGTACAGCGGCGACCTGGGCGCGGACCAGCCCGAGCAGCTCGCGCTCCAGCTCGGCCGCACCGAGCCCGGCCAGCCGGTCGACCGGCGACCCGGCCACCTCGGGCCGGTCGGCGGACCCGGCGGGCCGGGTTTCCAGAAGCTCGGCGAAGAGGGTGCTGGGGCGTACGAGGCTGAAGGCCGGGCCAAACCGGTCCCAGTCCACGTCCGCGACGAGCAGAGCCGCGCCATCCGACGAGCCCACGCTCTGCCTCAGAACGGCCATCGCGGTGTCGGGCGCCATGGGCGGCAGCCCCTCACGCCGCATCCGGGCCTCAAGGGCGTCATCAGCGGCCATACCACCCTCGGCCCACGGACCCCACGCGAGCGAGGTCGCAGCCAGCCCGGCAGCCCGCCGCTGCTCCGCAAGGGCATCCAGATAAGCGTTCGCAGCGGCGTAGTTGCCCTGACCGGCCGCGCCGATGGTGCCGCTCATCGAGGAGAACAGCACGAACGCGGACAGCTCGATCCCGAGCTCGACGGTCAGCTCATGCAGGTTCAGTGCGGAGACCGCCTTGGCCCGCAGCACACTCTCGAACCGCTCAGGAGTCAGCGCGTCCAGCACACCGTCATCCAGCACACCCGCCGTGTGCACCACACCCGTCAGCGTCTCGGCCTCGGCGGCGAGCAGCGTACGCAGGGCATCCCGGTCAGCGGCGTCACACGCCACGACCGCTACGTCCACGCCCAGCTCGGACAGTTCCGCCATCAGCTCGGCCGCACCCGGTGCGTCCGCACCCCGGCGGCTGGTCAGCACCAGCCGCTCGGCGCCCGCACCCGCAAGCCACCGCGCGACCCGGCCGCCCAGAGCACCCGTACCACCGGTGACCAGCACGGTCCCGGACGGCGCCCAAGAGCCCGTGTCCCCGGCAGCCGCGCGAACCAGGCGGCGCCCGAACACCCCGGAGGACCGGACCGCGACCTGATCCTCACCGGCAAGGCCGCCGGCCAGTACGCCGACCAGCCGGGCCATGGCCCGCTCGTCCCACACCTCGGGAAGGTCCACCAGGCCACCCCAACGCTCCGGAACCTCCAGAGCGGCGACCCGGCCCAGACCCCACACCTGCGCCTGAACCGCAGACACAAGGCGATCCGAACGGCCCACACTCACCGCACCCCGGGTCAGGCACCACAACGGCGCCCCCACCCCGGCGTCGCCCATCGCCTGAAGCAGCCCAGCCGTGGGGGCCACCCCGGCGGCCTCGTCCAGCGCCAGCAGCGACACCACACCGGCCACGGGGCCGGCCACGGCCAGCAGCCCGCCCAGCGCGTCCCGGTCCGTACCGGGCTCGACCACGAGGCGGCGCACCTCGGCACCGCGTGCCGCCAGCGCACCCGCGACGGCCGTGTCGTCCACGTCCCCGGCAGGCGTCACAAGCAGCCAGGTGCCCAACAGCCCGTTACCGGCGGCGGAGTCCGTCAGCGGCTTCCACGACACCCGGTAGCGCCACGCGTCCACCTCGGAGCGGGTCCGCAGGCCGCGGCGCCACGCCGACAGGGCGGGCAGGGCCGGCAGGACGGTGTCCCAGGCGTTCTCGTCGTCCAGGTCCAGGGCGGCGGCGAGGGACTCCATGTCCTCACGCTCCACCGCGTCCCAGAAACGGGAGTCCATGTCGTCCCCGGAGCCCTTGCGGGCTGCCGGAGCCGCCGGCATCTCCAGCCAGTAGCGCTGGCGCTGGAAGGCGTACGTCGGCAGCTCGATGCTTCGGGCACCCGTACCGGCGAAGTAGGCGGACCAGTCCACCGCCGCACCCCGCACGTGGGCCTGAGCCAGTGCGGCGACGGCCGTCTCCGGCTCGGGCCGCCCACCGCGCAGAACGGGTACGAAGCCGGCGGTCTCGCCGCTCACGCATTCCTGGCCCAGGGCGGAGAGCACGCCCGACGGACCGATTTCGAGGTACGTCGTCACGCCGGCCGCTTGGAGGGCCTGCATGCCGTCGAGGAAGCGGACGGCTTCGCGGACGTGGCGGACCCAGAACTCGGCCGAACTCATCTCGTCCGAGACGAGAGACCCGGTCAGGTTGGAGACGAGCGGGATGCGCGGAGCGGCGAAGGACAGTCCCTCCACCACCTGGCGGAAGTCGTCCAGCATGCCGTCCATGTGCGGCGAGTGGAACGCGTGGCTGACGGTGAGGCGCTTGGTCTTGCGGTCGGAGAGAGCCTCCACGACCGCGACGGCGGCGTCCTCGTCACCGGCGATGACCACCGAGGTGGGGCCGTTGACGGCGGCGATGCTCACGCGGTCGGTCAGCAGCGGCAGGACCTCGTCCTCCGAAGCCTGCACCGCGATCATCACGCCACCACCCGGCAGCGCCTGCATCAACCGGCCACGTGCCTCCACCAGCGCGCACGCGTCGTCCAGCGACAGCACCCCCGCCACGTGCGCGGCGGCGATCTCACCGATCGAATGCCCGGACAGGAAGTCGGGCTTCAGACCCCAGGCCTCGACCAGCCGGAACAGTGCCACCTCGACCGCGAACAGCGCGGGCTGGGTGTAGCGCGTCTCGTCCAGGAGACCTGCGTCCGTACCGAACAGCACGTCCTTCAGCGGCAGTTCGAACCGCGCACACACCTCATCAAGGGCGGTCGCGAACACCGGGAAGGCGTCATACAGCTCACGCCCCATGCCCAGGCGCTGACTGCCCTGGCCGGTGAAGAGGAAGGCGAGCTTGCCGGAGACCGGCGATCCCTCGACCACACCGGCCGGCGTACGGCCGTCCGCCAGCGCCGCGAGCCCGGCCAGCAGCCCCTCACGGTCAGCGGCGAAGACCGTCGCCCGGTCCTCGAACAGCGCCTTGCCCGACGCCAACGACCACGCGACGTCCACCGGACGCACATCGGGCGCGGACAGGACGAAGGACTGAAGACGGCGCGCCTGCGCCCGCAGGGCGTCTTCACCCTTCGCGGACAGCGTCCACGTCACAACCGGCAGCGGGGCGTCCTCCGCAGACGCCTCTGCCACGTCGGTGACCGGCGGCTGCTCGATGATCGTGTGCGCGTTCGTGCCGCTGATGCCGAAGGAGGAGACGCCCGCGCGGCGCGGGCGGCCGGTCTCCGGCCACTCCACCGCATCGGTCAGCAGGCGGACATCGCCCGCCTCCCAGTCGATCTGCGAGGACGGCGCGTCCACGTGCAGCGTCTTCGGCAGCACACCATGCCGCATCGCCATGATCATCTTGATCACACCGGCCACACCCGCAGCAGCCTGCGTGTGACCGATGTTCGACTTGATCGAACCGAGCAGCAGCGGCTGCTGGGCCGACCGGTCCTGCCCGTACGTCGCCAGCAGCGCCTGCGCCTCGATCGGGTCACCCAGCCGGGTCCCCGTGCCGTGCGCCTCCACCGCGTCGACATCCGCGGTCGACAGACCCGCGCTGGCCAGCGCCTCGCGGATCACCCGCTGCTGCGAAGGCCCGTTCGGGGCCGTCAGACCGTTGCTCGCACCGTCCTGGTTGATCGCCGAACCGCGCACCACCGCCAGCACCGGATGCCCGTGACGACGCGCGTCCGACAGCCGCTCCACCAGCAGCATGCCCGCGCCCTCGGCCCAGCCGGTCCCGTCCGCACCCTCCGCGAAGGACTTGCAACGACCATCGGTCGCCAGACCACGCTGGCGGCTGAAGTCGATGAACGTCTCCGGCGTCGCCATGATCGCGACACCGCCGGCCAGTGCCATGTCGCACTCGCCGTTGCGCAGGGCCTGGATCGCCCAGTGCAGCGCGACGAGGGAGGACGAGCAGGCCGTGTCGACCGTGACGGCCGGACCTTCCAGGCCGAACGCGTACGAAACGCGGCCCGAGGCGATGCTGCCGGAGATACCAGTGCCGAGGTATCCCTCGACGCCCTCGGGCAGCTCTTCGCCGTTGCCGTAGCCGGTCGCGTAGTCGTGGTACATGACGCCGGCGAAGACGCCGGTCCGGCTGCCGCGCATGGACGTCGGGTCGATGCCCGCCCGCTCGAAGGCCTCCCACGAGGTCTCCAGCAGCAGACGCTGCTGCGGGTCCATCGCCAGGGCCTCGCGCGGCGAGATCCCGAAGAACGCCGGGTCGAACTCCGCCGCCTCGTGCAGGAAGCCACCCTCACGCGTGTAAGACGTACCCGCATGGTCCGGGTCCGGGTGGTAAAGCGCCTCTCCGTTCCAACCGCGGTCGGTGGGGAAGGCCGTGATGCCGTCCTGGCCCGAGGCGACGAGCTGCCACAGGTCCTCGGGCGTGCGCACCCCACCGGGGAAGCGGCAGCCCATGCCCACGATCACGATCGGGTCGTCCACCACACCGGTGACCGGCCGAACGCGGGCCATCAGCTGCCCGCGGCCGAGGTTCTGCTCGTCGGCTCCGGTGGTCAGGGCGAGTTCGGCCAGGAGGTGGCGGGCCAGTGCGACAGGGGTCGGGTAGTCGAAGATCAGCGTGGGCGGCAGACGCAGACCGGTCTCCGCCTTCAGTACGTTCCGCAGCTCCACAGCCGTCAGCGAGTCGAAGCCCAGATCCCGGAAAGCACGCTCGGCATCCACCGCCCCCGCACCCGAGTGGCCCAGCACCGCGGCGACCCGCCCGCAGACCAGCTCCAGCAGCACACCCTCCCGCTCGGCCACCGGCAGCCCCGTCAGCCGCGCGACCAGCGGCGAGCCACCCTCTGCACCGCCGTCCCGCCGCTCCACCATCCGGCGCGCCGGAACCCGCACCAGCGACCGCAGCAACGCGGGCGTCGAACCCGCAGACACCGCCTGCGCCCGCAACACCGCGACGTCCAGGTGCATCGGCAGCAACACCGCCGCATCCACCACCATCGCAGCATCGAAGAGCGCCAGGCCCTCGTCAGCGGCGAGTGCGGCGACGCCCTCTCGGGCGATACGGCGGAGGTTGGCCTCGTCAAGGCTCGCTGCCATTCCGGCACCAGCTGCGCCGTTGCTGCTCTGCGGGGCCCACAGGCCCCAGGCGAGCGCCGTCGCCGGCAGCCCCTCGGCCCGCCGCTGCTCGGCCAGACCCTCCAGGAACGCGTTCGCCGCCGCATAGTTCGCCTGCCCCGCAGCACCGAACGCCGCAGCCGCACCCGAGAACAACACGAAGGCATCCAGGTCCAAGTCCCTGGTCAGCTCATGCAGGTTCCAGGCCGCGTCCACCTTCGGGCGCAGTACCGCTGCCACCCGCTCCGCCGTCAGCGACGCCAGCACACCGTCATCCAGCACACCCGCCGTGTGCACCACACCAGCCAGCGGATACTCAACCGAAACACCGTCCAACAAGGCGGCCAGCGCATCCCGGTCAGCGATGTCACACGCCACCAGATCAACGTGCGCACCCAGACCGGCCAGCTCCGCGACGAGCTCGTCCGCACCCTCGGCCGCCGGACCCCGACGGCTCGTCAGCAACAGCCGCTCCACCCCGAACGCCGTCACCAGATGCCGGGCAAAAAGCCGGCCCAGGCTGCCCGTGGCACCCGTCACCAGCACCGTCCCCGACGGACCGAAACCAGCCTCCGCCCCAGCCACGCTCTCCGAAGACAGCACACGCACCAGACGCGGAACACTGACCACACCCGCCCGGACCGCCAACTCCGGCTCACCCGAAGCCAACGCAGCCGCGATCACCCCAGCCGAAGCGTCCGCGTCCAGATCCAGCATCACCAGCTGACCCGGATTCTCCGACTGCGCCGACCTCAGCAGACCGCGCACCGCGCCGCCCGCCAGATCGCTCACACCCGCACCGGCCCCAACAGCCACCGCACCCGACGTCAACCACACCAGACGCGTACCGGCGAACCGCTCATCCGCCAGCCACCCCTGCACCAACTCCAACGCCGCACCGACCGCCCCATGGACAGCCCCCACGACACCCTCAGCCGACACCCCGACAGACGGAGCAACAAACACCGCGTCCGGAACCGGCTCACCCGCCTCCAACGCCACCACAAGGGCATCGACATCGGCATACTCGGTGACCTGCGCATCCGTGGTGCCCAGACCGAACTCGTCCCGGCCCAGCACCGCCCAGCGAAGGTCTGCCGGCTCCACCGGCGCACCGGCCCCGGCAGCCACCCACTCCACGCGGAACAGCGACTCCACGTGAGCGGCACCCGCCGCGTTGACCTGCTCGGCAGAAGCCGGACGCAACGTCAGCGACTCAACCGCCGCAACCGGCCGACCCGACCCGTCCGCCACCCACAACGCCAGCGCACGCTGATCACCCGCACCCGTCGCCACCAACCGCATCCGCAGCGCCGAAGCACCCACGGCATACAGGGAGACACCGGCCCACGAGAACGGCAGTTGCGCGCCGGTCTCGGCCGCGGCGGGGTCGCCGTGGCCGATGGCGTGGAGTCCGGCGTCGAGCAAAGCCGGGTGCAGCCCGAACCGGGCCGCGTCCTGATGACCCTCTTCGGGGAGCGCCACCTCGGTGAACAGATCCGTGCCGCGCCGCCATGCGCTCTTCAGTCCCTGGAACAGCGGCCCGTAGGCCATGCCGTCCCCGGCGAGTTCCGCGTAGAGCCCGCTGACGTCGACCGGTACCGCGTCCACCGGCGGCCACACCGCCAGCTCACCGAACTCCGCCGCAGCCTCAGAACGCGCGCCACTGGCCAGCACACCCGACCCGTGACGCGTCCACAACTCCTCCCCCACACCGTCCTGACGCCGCGAGTACACGGCGAACGCCCGCCCACCACCCGCAGCCGGCGCCTCGACCACCAACTGCAGCTGGACACCGCCCCGCTCGGGCAGCACCAGCGGCGCCTCCAGCGTCAGCTCCTCCACCACATCACAACCGACCTGGTCACCGGCACGCAGCGCCAGCTCCACGAAAGCCGTACCCGGCAGCAGCACACCACCGTGAATCACGTGATCGGCAAGCCAGGGATGGGTCTCCAGCGACAGACGACCGGCAAGCAGCACCCCGTCCGAGTCAGCCAGAGCAACCGTCGCACCCAGCAGCGGATGCGCCGCGTCACCGAGACCGATCGACTCCGGGTCCCCGCCCACGAACGCCACCGCACTGGGCCAGAACCGCTGCCGCTGGAAGGCGTACGTCGGCAGATCCACCCGCCGCGCACCCGTACCGGCGAAGAAGGCGGACCAGTCCACCTTCGTGCCCTGTACGAACGCCTGGGCCACGGCGCGGACCAGGGATTCCGCCTCAGGCCGGTCCTTGCGGAGCACGGGCACGAAGACGGCGTCCTCGTTCACGCACTCCTGCGCCAGCGCCGACAAGACACCGTCCGGACCGAGCTCGACATACGTCGTCACACCCGCGCCCTCAAGAGCCCGGATCCCATCCAGGAACCGCACGGCATCCCGCACGTGCCGGACCCAGAACTCGGCCGAGCCCATCTCATCGGAAACGACCGAACCGGTCAGGTTGGAGACGATCTGGATCCGCGGGGTCTCGAAGGCCAGCCCCGCCACGACCTGGCGGAAGTCGGCCAGCATCCCGTCCATGTGCGGCGAGTGGAAGGCGTGGCTGACCGTCAGCCGCTTGGTCTTGCGCCCCTGCGCCACGAAGGCCTCAGCGATCGCGACCGCCGCGTCCTCGTCACCGGCGATCACAACCGACGTCGGACCGTTGACAGCGGCGATGCTCACCCGGTCGGTCAGCAGCGGCAGGACCTCGTCCTCCGACGCCTGCACCGCGATCATCACGCCACCGGCCGGCAGCGCCTGCATCAGCCGCCCACGCGCCGCCACCAGCGCACACGCGTCCTCCAGCGACAGCACACCCGCCACATGCGCGGCGGCGATCTCACCGATCGAATGACCGGCCAGGAAGTCAGGCTTCAGACCCCAGGCTTCGACCAGCCGGAAGAGTGCCACCTCGACCGCGAAGAGTGCGGGCTGGGTGTAGCCGGTCTGGTCCAGCAGCTCCGCGTCCGTCCCGAACATCACGTCGCGCAGCGGGAGTTCCAGATGTCCGTCCATGCGGGCGCAGATCGCGTCCAGGGCGTCCGCGAACACCGGGAAGGCGTCGTACAGCTCACGCCCCATGCCGAGGCGCTGACTGCCCTGACCCGTGAACAGGAAGGCCAGCCCGCCGGAGGAAGCCGTACCGCGCACCAGCCCGGGTACGGGTTCACCGGCCGCGAGAGCGTTCAGCGCGGCGACGAACGCCGCCGGCTCCTCGGCTACGACCGTGGCCCGGTGTTCGAGCGCCGACCGCGACGTGGCCAGGGAGTAGGCGACATCGGCGGGCGACGGCATCTCCTCGTTCGAGGCGAACCAGGCACCGAGACGCTCGGCCTGGACGCGGAGGGACGCCTCGCTCTTCGCGGACAGCACCCACGGCAGGACACCGGGACGTGCCTGCGGCGACACGGCCGGCTCCGTCTGCTCGACGTCCGGGGCCTGCTCGATGATGGTGTGGGCGTTGGTGCCGCTGAAGCCGAACGAGGAGATGCCGGCCCGGCGCGGGCGGCCGGTCTCCGGCCAGTCCCGCCGTTCGGTCAGGATCTGGATGTCGCCCGCCGTCCAGTCGACGTGCGGGGTGGGCTCGTCCACGTGCAGGGTCTGCGGAAGCACCCCGTGCTGCATCGCCAGCACCATCTTCATGACGCCGGCCACACCGGCAGCGGCCTGCGTGTGACCGATGTTCGACTTGATCGAACCGAGCAGCAGCGGCTGCTGGGCCGACCGCTCCTGGCCGTACGTCGCCAGCAGGGCCTGGGCCTCGATCGGGTCACCCAGCCGGGTCCCCGTACCGTGCGCCTCGACGGCGTCCACTTCGGCGGCCGACAGGCCGGCGCTGGCGAGGGCGGCACGGATGACGCGCTGCTGGGACGGCCCGTTGGGTGCCGTCAGACCGTTGCTGGCACCGTCCTGGTTGATCGCCGAGCCGCGGATCACCGCGAGGACCGGGTGCCCGTTGCGGCGGGCGTCCGACAGCCGCTCCACGAGCAGCATGCCGACACCCTCACCCCAGCCCGTCCCGTCCGCACCGGCCGCGAAGGCCTTGATCCGGCCGTCGGCGGCCAGACCACGCTGGCGGCTGAAGTCGATGTAGGCGCCCGGCGAGGACATGACGGTCACACCGCCGGCCAGGGCGATCGAGCACTCGCCGTTGCGCAGGGCCTGCACAGCCCAGTGCAGCGCGACGAGAGAAGCCGAGCAAGCCGTGTCGACGGTGACGGCCGGACCCTCCAGCCCGAAGGCGTAGGACAGGCGACCGGAGACGACACTCGCCGCGTTGCCCGTACCGAGGAAGCCCTCGATGCCCTCCGGGATGACCTGGAACGTGCCGTCGTAATCCTGGCCGTTGGTGCCTACGAAGACACCGGCCTGACTGCCGCGCACGGTCGCCGGATCGATCCCGGCCCGCTCGAACGCTTCCCAGGTGGTCTCGAGCAGCAGGCGCTGCTGCGGGTCCATGGCGAGGGCCTCGCGCGGCGAGATGCCGAAGAAGTCAGCGTCGAAGTCGGCGACGTCGTAGATGAAGCCGCCCTCACGGGCGTAGAACGTGCCCTGCTGGTCGGGATCCGGGTTGTAGAGCCGCTCCAGGTCCCAGCCACGATCGGCCGGGAACTCACCGATGGCGTCACCACCCTCGGACAGCAGACGCCACAGGTCCTCCGGCGTCCGCACACCACCCGGGAACCGGCAGCTCATCGCCACGATCGCGATCGGGTCGTCGTCCAGAGCCGGGCCCGCGACGACCACCGGACCGGCGATCTCGGCCTCGTTGCCCAGGAGTTCGTCGCGGAGGAAGGCGGTGAGGGCGGAGGCCGTCGGGTAGTCGAAGATCAGCGTCGCCGGCAGGGTCACACCGGTGACGGCGCCGAGCCGGTTGCGCAGCTCGACAGCCGTGAGCGAGTCGAAGCCCAGCTCCTTGAAGGCGCGTTCGGCCCCGACGGCGTCGGCGCCGTCGTGCCCGAGTACTGCGGCGACCTGAGCGCGGACCAGCCCGAGCAGCTCCCGCTCCAGCTCGGCCGCACCGAGCCCGGCGAACTTCCCGACCGGCGCACCGACGGATTCCGCACGGGCTGCCGTACCGGCAGGGTGGGTCTCGGGCAGCTCGGCAAAGAGCATGCTGGGCCGTACCGCGGTGAAGGCCGGGCCGAACCGCACCCAGTCCACGTCGGCGACCAGCAGAGCCGCATCACCCGACGAGCCCACGCTCTGGCGCAGAACGGCCATCGCGGTATCGGGCGCCATGGGCGGCAGCCCCTCACGGCGCATCCGGGCCTCAAGGGCGTCATCAGCGGCCATACCACCCTCGGCCCACGGACCCCACGCGAGCGAGGTCGCAGCCAGCCCGGCAGCCCGCCGCTGCTCGGCAAGGGCATCCAGGTAGGCGTTCGCAGCGGCGTAGTTGCCCTGACCGGCCGCACCGGTCATCCCGCTCATCGAGGAGAACAGAACGAAAGCCGACAGCTCGATCCCGAGCTCGACAGTCAGCTCATGCAGGTTCAGCGCAGACGTGGCCTTCGCCCGCAGCACGCTCTCGAACCGCTCAGGGGTCAGCGCATCCAGCACACCGTCATCCAGCACACCCGCCGTGTGCACCACAGCCGTCAGGCCCTCGGCCTCAGCGGCGAGCAGCGTACGCAGGGCATCCCGGTCAGCGGCGTCACACGCCACCACCGACACCTCGACGCCGGTCTCCGAGAGCTCAGCTGCCAGCTCGGCAGCGCCGGGCGCGTCGGCGCCCCGACGGCTGGTCAGCACCAGCCGCTCAGCGCCCGCACCGGCCAGCCACCGCGCGACCCGGCCGCCCAGAGCACCCGTACCACCGGTCACCAGCACGGTCCCGGACGGCGACCAAGAGCCCGTGTCCCCGGCAGCCGCACGAACCAGCCGACGCCCGAACACCCCGGAGGACCGGACCGCGACCTGGTCCTCACCGGCAAGGCCGCCGGCCAGTACGCCGACCAGCCGGGCCATGGCCCGCTCGTCCCACACCTCGGGAAGATCCACCAGACCGCCCCAGCGCTCCGGAACCTCCAGAGCGGCGACCCGGCCCAGACCCCACACCTGCGCCTGAACGGCCGAGACGAGGCGGTCCGAACGGCCCACACTCACCGCACCCCGGGTCAGACACCACAACGGCGCCCCCACCCCGGCCTCACCCAGCGCCTGAAGCAGCCCAGCCGTGGGGGCCACCCCGGCGGCCTCGTCCAGCGCCAGCAGCGACACCACACCCGCCACCACACCAGAAGCCGTCTCAGCCAGCGCGGCACGCACCGCACCGCCCTCGACCACCACCCGAAGGACCTCAGCCCCCCGAGCGGCCAGCCCCTCCACCACAGCCGAGTCATCCACACCACCGGCCGGAACAACCACCAGCCACACACCGGAAAGCCGCGCACCCCCCACGGAGTCCGTCAGCGGCTTCCACGACACCCGGTAGCGCCACGCGTCCACCTCGGACTGGGTCCGCAGGCCGCGGCGCCACGCCGAGAGGGCCGGCAGGACCGAGCTCCACGCGCCCTCGTCCTCCATCTCCAGCGTGTCGGCGAGGGACTCCATGTCCTCACGCTCCACCGCATCCCAGAAACGGGAGTCCAGATCACCTGCGAGACCGCTCCGCGCAGCCGAGCCCGTCAGTTGCAGCCAGTAGCGCTGGCGCTGGAAGGCGTACGTCGGAAGCTCGATCCGGCGGGCGCCCGTACCGGCGTAGAAGGCGGACCAGTCCACCTCCACACCCCGCACATGTGCCTGGGCCACGGCGCCGACGAACGTCTCGGCCTCGACCCGTCCTGCGCGCAGGACGGGGAGGAAGGCGGTGTCGGCGTCACCGGTCAGGCAGTCCTGCGCCAGCGCCGACAGCACCCCATCGGGGCCGATTTCGAGGTACGTCGTGACGCCGGCTGCCTCAAGGGCCCGAACGCCGTCGAGGAAGCGGACGGCTTCGCGGACGTGGCGGACCCAGAACTCGGCCGAACCCATCTCGTCCGAGACGAGAGACCCGGTCAGGTTGGAGACGAGCGGGATGCGCGGGGCAGCGAAGGACAGCCCCTCCACCACCTGGCGGAAGTCGTCCAGCATGCCGTCCATGTGCGGCGAGTGGAACGCGTGGCTGACCGTCAGCCGCTTGGACTTGCGATCCGCGAAGGCCTCCACAACCGCGACGGCCGCGTCCTCGTCACCGGCAATCACGACCGAACGCGGCCCGTTGACGGCGGCAATGCTCACGCGCTCGGTCAGCAGCGGCAGGACCTCGTCCTCCGACGCCTGCACCGCGATCATCACGCCACCACCCGGCAGCGCCTGCATCAACCGGCCACGTGCCTCCACCAGCGCGCACGCGTCGTCCAGGGAGAAGACGCCCGCCACGTGCGCGGCGGCGATCTCACCGATCGAGTGCCCGGACACGAAGTCGGGCTTCAGGCCCCAGCTCTCCAGGAGCCGGAAGAGCGCCACCTCGACCGCGAACAGCGCGGGCTGGGTGTAGCGCGTCTCGTCCAGGAGAGCTGCGTCCGTACCGAACAGCACGTCCTTCAGCGGCAGTTCGAACCGCGCACACACCTCGTCCAGCGCGGTCGCGAACACCGGGAAGGCTTCATACAGCTCACGCCCCATGCCCAGGCGCTGGCTGCCCTGACCGGTGAAGAGGAAGGCGAGCTTGCCGGAGACCGGCGATCCCTCGACCACACCGGCCGACGTACGGCCCTCCGCCAGCGCCGCGAGCCCGGCCAGCAGCCCCTCACGGTCAGTAGCGAGGACCGCCGCCCGGTCCTCGAACAGCGCCTTGCCCGACGCCAACGACCACGCGACGTCCACCGGACGCACATCGGACGCGGACAGCACGTACGACTCAAGCTGACGCGCCTGCGCCTGAAGAGCGTCCTGACCCTTGGCCGAGAGCACCCAGGGCACCACCGGCAGCGCTACGCCCACTCCCGGCACTTCTGCCACGTCGGTGACCGGCGGCTGCTCGATGATCGTGTGCGCGTTCGTGCCGCTGATACCGAAGGAGGAAACACCCGCCCGGCGCGGGCGGCCGGTCTCCGGCCACTCCACCGCATCGGTCAGCAGGCGGACATCGCCCGCCTCCCAGTCGATCTGCGAGGACGGCGCGTCCACGTGCAGCGTCTTCGGCAGCACACCATGCCGCATCGCCATGATCATCTTGATCACACCGGCCACACCCGCAGCAGCCTGCGTGTGACCGATGTTCGACTTGATCGAACCGAGCAGCAGCGGCTGCTGGGCCGACCGCTCCTGCCCGTACGTCGCCAGCAGCGCCTGCGCCTCGATCGGGTCACCCAGCCGCGTACCCGTACCGTGCGCCTCCACCGCGTCCACATCCGCGGTCGACAGACCCGCACTGGCCAGCGCCTCGCGGATCACCCGCTGCTGCGAAGGCCCGTTCGGAGCCGTCAGACCATTGCTCGCACCGTCCTGGTTGATCGCCGAACCGCGCACCACCGCCAGCACCGGATGCCCGTGACGACGCGCGTCCGACAGCCGCTCCACCAGCAGCATGCCCGCACCCTCGGCCCAACCGGTCCCGTCCGCACCCTCCGCGAAGGACTTGCAACGACCATCGGTCGCCAGACCACGCTGGCGGCTGAAGTCGATGAACGTCTCCGGCGTCGCCATGATCGCGACACCGCCGGCCAGTGCCATGTCGCACTCGCCGTTGCGCAGGGCCTGGATCGCCCAGTGCAGCGCGACCAGCGACGAGGAGCACGCCGTGTCGACAGTGACCGCCGGGCCCTCCAGGCCGAAGGTGTAGGCGATACGGCCGGAAGCGATGCTGCCGGCGTTCCCGGTGCCGAGGTATCCCTCGACGCCCTCGGGCAGTTCGTCTCCCGCACCGGCGCCGTCTCCGATGCCGATGCCGCTCACGTAGTCGTGGTACATGACGCCGGCGAAGACGCCGGTCCGGCTGCCCCGCATGGACATCGGGTCGATGCCCGCCCGCTCGAAGGCCTCCCACGAGGTCTCCAGCAGCAGACGCTGCTGCGGGTCCATCGCCAGGGCCTCGCGCGGCGAAATGCCGAAGAACGCCGGGTCGAACTCCGCCGCCTCGTGCAGGAAGCCACCCTCACGCGTGTAAGACGTACCCGCATGGTCCGGGTCCGGGTGGTAAAGCGCCTCTCCGTTCCAACCGCGGTCCGTCGGGAACGCCGTGATGCCGTCCCCACCCGAGGCGACCAACTGCCACAGGTCCTCGGGCGTGCGCACCCCACCGGGGAAGCGGCAGCCCATGCCCACGATCACGATCGGATCGTCCGCCACACCCGCGGCGGTCCGTACCGGCGTCCGCCGACCATGCTCAACCCGGCCACCGGCTCCGGTGGTCAGGGCGAGTTCCGCCAGGAGGTGGCGGGCCAGAGCAACAGGAGTCGGGTAATCGAAGATCAGCGTGGGCGGCAGACGCAGACCGGTCTCCGCCTTCAGTACGTTCCGCAGCTCCACGGCCGTCAGGGAGTCGAAGCCCAGATCCCGGAAGGCACGCTCGGCATCCACCGCCCCGGCACCCGAGTGGCCCAGCACCGAGGCGACCCGCCCGCAGACCAGCTCCAGCAGCACACCCTCCCGCTCGGCCACCGGCAGCCCCGTCAGCCGCGCGACCAGCGGCGAGCCACCCTCCGCACCGCCGTCCCGCCGCTCCACCATCCGGCGCGCCGGAACCCGCACCAGCGACCGCAGCAACGCGGGCGTCGAACCCGCAGACACCGCCTGCGCCCGCAACACCGCGACGTCCAGGTGCATCGGCAGCAACACCGCCGCATCCACCACCATCGCCGCATCGAAGAGCGCCAGGCCCTCGTCGGCCGCCAGTGCGCCGACCCCGTCCCGGGCGATGCGCCGCAGATCGACCTCGTCGAGCCGACCCGCCATACCGCTGCCACCGCTCTGCGGGGCCCACAGGCCCCAGGCGAGCGCGGTCGCCGGCAGCCCCTCGGCCCGCCGCTGCTCGGCCAGACCCTCCAGGAACGCGTTCGCCGCCGCATAGTTCGCCTGTCCCGCGGCACCGAACGCCGCAGCCGCACCCGAGAACAACACGAAGGCCGAGAGGTCGAGCTCGCGGGTGAGTTCGTGCAGGTTCCAGGCTGCATCCACCTTCGGACGCAGTACCGCTGCTACCCGCTCCGCCGTCAGCGAGGCCAGCACACCGTCATCCAGCACACCCGCCGTGTGCACCACACCAGTCAGCGGGTACTCAACCGCAATACCGTCCAACAGAGCGGCCAGCGCATCCCGGTCAGCGATGTCACACGCCACCAGATCGACGTGCGCACCCAGACCGGCCAGCTCCGCGACGAGCTCGTCCGCACCCTCGGCCGCCGGACCCCGACGGCTCGTCAGCAACAGCCGCTCCACCCC
>NZ_JBEXKC010000087.1:0-28073 GCF_040609475.1 Streptomyces sp. NPDC004667
GGCACCGTCTGATAGAGCGAAGCCGCACCCGGCTCCGGCTGCGGCGTGCGCGCCGTGATCGCCGTGCCCCGGACCCGCTCCACCACCTGCCGCAGGTGCTCCGGCGTCGTACCGCAGCAGCCACCGACCAGGGAGAGACCGTACTCACGCACGAACGTCTCCTGCGCGTCCGCCAGCTCCGCAGCGGACAGCGGATAGTGCGCACCCTGCTTCGTCAGCACCGGCAGACCCGCATTCGGCATGCACGAGAGCGGGATACGGGCATTGCGCGCCAGATAGCGCAGGTGCTCGCTCATCTCGGCGGGACCCGTCGCGCAGTTCAGACCGATCATGTCGATGCCCAGCGGCTCCAGCGCCGTCAGCGCGGCCCCGATCTCCGAACCCAGCAGCATCGTGCCGGTGGTCTCGACCGTGACGGAGCAGATCAGCGGGACGCTCACGCCGAGGGCCTCCATCGCGCGGCGGGCGCCGATGATCGAGGACTTGGTCTGGAGGAGGTCCTGGGTGGTCTCCACCAGGAGGGCGTCCGCGCCGCCGGAGATCAGGCCCTCGGCGTTGATCTGGTAGGCGTCGCGGATCTGCGCGTAGGTGATGTGGCCGAGGGTGGGGAGCTTGGTGCCGGGGCCGATGGAGCCGAGCACCCAGCGCTGCTGTCCGGTCGAGGCGGTGAACTCGTCCGCGACCTCGCGGGCGATCCGGGCGCCGGCCTCGGAGAGCTCGAAGTTCCGCTCGGGGATGTCGTACTCGGCGAGGGCGGCGTAGTTCGCGCCGAAGGTGTTGGTCTCGACGCAGTCCACGCCCACCGAGTAATAGGCCTCGTGTACGGAGCGCACGATGTCGGGGCGGGTCACGTTCAGGACCTCGTTGCAGCCTTCGAGCTGCTGGAAGTCCTCCATCGTGGGGTCCTGCGCCTGGAGCATCGTTCCCATGGCTCCGTCGGCGACGACCACGCGGGTCGCGAGCGCCTCCCGGAGGGCATCGGCCCGGGTCTGGGTGTCAGCGGGCGGGTTCGGCAACGAGGCCATGGTTGAGCTCCCTGGGATGCGACGGCTGTCGGCTTTGCACCCCCTCGGTGTCAAGGGTGCACGCGGTCAGGGTAACCGCGCCGCACCGGACCCGGTGCGGTCGTCCCACGTGGCGGACTGCATTCTGTGCGCGGGGCCCGGACGGAGGACGGTGCGGCGCGGCGCGCCGGAAATCACCCGTCCCTGCACAAGGTCGGCATCGACCGATACTGTTCAGCATTGTCGAACTACGTCAGCAGGAGGCTGCGCGATGGCACGGAACATCCAGTCGCTCGAACGAGCCGCTGCGATGCTGCGGCTCCTGGCGGGCGGGGAACGCCGGCTGGGTCTCTCGGACGTGGCGTCCTCCCTGGGCCTGGCCAAGGGCACGGCGCACGGGATCCTGCGCACGCTGCAGGCCGAGGGCTTCGTGGAGCAGGACGCGGCCTCGGGCCGCTATCAGCTGGGCGCGGAGCTGCTGCGCCTGGGCAACAGCTACCTGGACGTGCACGAGCTGCGCGCCCGCGCGCTGGTCTGGACGGACGACCTGGCCCGGGCGAGCGGCGAGAGCGTGTACGTGGGGGTGCTGCACAAGAGCGGGGTGCTGATCATGCACCACGTGTTCCGGCCGGACGACAGCCGTCAAGTGCTGGAGGTGGGGGCGATGCAGCCGCTGCACTCCACGGCGCTGGGCAAGGTCCTGTCGGCCTACGACCCCGTGGCGCACACGGAGGCCGTGGAGGCGGAGCGGGAGGCGTTCACCCCGCGTACGGTCACCGACGCCGCGGGTTTCGAGGAGGTCCTGGACCTGACGCGGGCGCGGGGCTGGGCCGCGGACGTCGAGGAGACGTGGGAGGGCATCGCCTCGGTGGCGGCGCCGATCCACGACCGGCGGCGGATGCCCGTGGGTGCCGTCGCCGTGGCGGGGGCCGTGGAACGGGTCTGCGGGGACTCCGGGGAGCCGCGGGCGGCGCTCGTGGCCTCCGTACGGGACTGCGCGCGGTCGGTTTCGCGCGACCTCGGGGCGGGCCGGTTCTGAGCTTGACCTGATCCACCTGATCCACCCAGCGGCCACACCGTGTGCCGTTTGGGTGGATTTTGTCTTTTACCGATCACCCAATGGCTGAATTTGGCTGATCGTACCTAGTGGTAACGATCCGGTTCTTTGACCTGGCCAGGCCTTGACGCGTTCTTCACCCAGGCGGAAAACTGCCGTTCATCGGTCGGCATTGTCGAACACCTACCGGCAATACGCGTTAGGCTATGGCGAGGCCAAGGACCGGTGCAGCACTCACCGAGTGCGTGGACCACCGGAGGGACCCGGTGTCCGCCCACCCCTGGACGTAAGACAAAGGAGTCGCGGGTGTCCAGCTCCGACATCTTCATCGGCGAGACCATAGGTACCGCCCTGCTCACTCTGCTCGGTGGTGGCGTCTGCGCCGCCGTCACGCTCAAGAGCTCCAAGGCCCGCAACGCGGGCTGGCTCGCGATCACCTTCGGCTGGGGTTTCGCCGTCCTGATCGCCGCCTACGTCTCCGCACCGCTCTCCGGCGCGCACCTCAACCCGGCGGTCACCGTCGGCATCGCCGTCAAGACCGGCGAGTGGGGCGACGTCCCGGTCTACCTCGCCGGCCAGCTCCTCGGCGCCATGATCGGCGCGGTCCTGATGTGGATCACGTACTACGGCCAGTTCCTCGTGCACCTGTCCGACCCGGAGCACATCCGCGACGCGAAGCTCGGTCCCGAGGACCCGCACCCGCACGACACGGCCGGTCCGGTGCTCGGCATCTTCTCCACGGGCCCCGAGATCCGTAATGTCGTGCAGAACCTCGCGACCGAGATCATCGGTACCGCCGTCCTGGTGCTGGCCATCCTGACCCAGGGCCTCCAGGGCGACGGCAAGGGGCTCGGTGTCATCGGCGTCCTGATCACCTCGTTCGTGGTCGTCGGCATCGGCCTCTCGCTGGGCGGTCCGACCGGCTACGCCATCAACCCGGTGCGCGACCTCGGTCCGCGCATCGTCCACGCCCTGCTCCCGCTGCCCAACAAGGGCGGTTCGGACTGGGGGTACTCCTGGATCCCGGTCGTCGGCCCGCTCGTCGGTGCCGCCCTCGCCGGTGGTCTGTACAACATCGCGTTCGCCTGATCAGCATCGGCAAGATCGCAAGATCCGCACCGCCCTCCTGATTCCGCCAACCCAACAGATCTGCCAGGAGCAGCCACCATGACCAGCAGCACCGGCCCCTTCATCGCCGCGATCGACCAGGGCACCACCTCCTCCCGCTGCATCGTCTTCGACCGCGACGGCCGCATCGTCGCCGTCGACCAGAAGGAGCACGAGCAGATCTTCCCGAAGCCGGGCTGGGTCGAGCACGACGCCACCGAGATCTGGACCAACGTCCAGGAGGTCGTCGCCGGAGCCATCGCCAAGGCCGAGATCACCGCCGCCGACGTCAAGGCGGTCGGCATCACCAACCAGCGCGAGACCACCGTCCTGTGGGACAAGAACACCGGCGAGCCGGTGCACAACGCGCTGGTCTGGCAGGACACCCGCACCGACGCCCTGTGCAAGGAGCTCGGCCGCAACGTCGGCCAGGACCGCTTCCGCCGCGAGACCGGCCTGCCGCTGGCGAGCTACTTCGCGGGTCCGAAGGTCCGCTGGCTGCTCGACAACGTCGAGGGCCTGCGCGAGCGCGCCGAGGCCGGCGACATCCTCTTCGGCACCATGGACTCGTGGGTCATCTGGAACCTCACGGGCGGCGCCGAGGGCGGTACGCACGTCACCGACGTCACCAACGCCTCGCGCACCATGCTGATGAACCTGCACACCCTGGCCTGGGACGACAAGATCGCCGAGTCCATGGGCGTCCCGCTCAACGTCCTCCCGGAGATCAAGTCCTCCGCCGAGGTCTACGGCCACGTCAAGGAGGGCGTCCTCGCCGGCGTCCCGGTCGCCTCGGCGCTCGGTGACCAGCAGGCAGCCCTGTTCGGCCAGACCTGTTTCGCCGAGGGCGAGGCCAAGTCCACGTACGGCACCGGCACGTTCATGCTGATGAACACCGGCGACAAGGTCATCAACTCCTACAGCGGCCTGCTGACCACGGTCGGCTACCAGATCGGCGACCAGAAGCCGGTCTACGCCCTGGAGGGCTCCATCGCCGTCACCGGCTCGCTCGTCCAGTGGATGCGCGACCAGATGGGCATGATCAAGACCGCGGCCGAGATCGAGACCCTCGCGCTCTCGGTCGAGGACAACGGCGGCGCGTACTTCGTGCCGGCCTTCTCCGGCCTCTTCGCCCCGTACTGGCGCTCCGACGCCCGCGGTGTGATCGCCGGTCTGACCCGGTACGTCACCAAGGCGCACATCGCCCGTGCCGTCCTGGAGGCCACCGCCTGGCAGACCCGCGAGATCACCGACGCCATGACCAAGGACTCGGGCGTCGAGCTCGCGGCGCTGAAGGTCGACGGCGGCATGACCTCCAACAACCTGCTGATGCAGACCCTCTCCGACTTCGTGGACGCCCCCGTGGTCCGTCCCATGGTCGCGGAGACCACCTGCCTCGGCGCCGCCTACGCCGCCGGCCTGGCCGTCGGCTTCTGGCCCGACACCGACGCCCTGCGCGCCAACTGGCGCCGCGCGGCGGAGTGGACCCCGCGCATGCCCGCCGAGCAGCGGGACCGCGAGTACAAGAGCTGGCTCAAGGCCGTGGAGCGGTCCATGGGCTGGGTCGACGACGAAGACGCCAGCTGACCGCACCAGCTGAGTCAATCGACGAGGAGCTGAAAGAGATATGAGCACCCTGCAGAGCGTTCCCGCCCTGGGAACGCACCCGACCGCCGGTTCGAACCCGAGCCGCGCCGAAACCCGTGAGCAGCTGTCGAAGGCCACCTACGACCTGCTCGTCATCGGCGGTGGCATCCTGGGCACCTCGGTGGCCTGGCACGCCGCGCAGTCGGGTCTGCGGGTCGCCATGGTGGACGCCGGCGACTTCGCCGGCGCCACCTCCTCCGCCTCCTCCAAGCTCGTCCACGGCGGTCTGCGCTACCTGCAGACCGGCGCGGTCAAGCTGGTCGCCGAGAACCACCACGAGCGCCGGGTGCTGGCCAAGGACGTGGCCCCGCACCTGGTCAACCCGCTGACCTTCTACCTGCCCGTGTACAAGGGCGGTCCGGTCGGCGCGGCGAAGCTGGGCGCGGGCGTGTTCGCGTACTCGGCGCTCTCGGCCTTCGGCGACGGGATCGGCAAGGTCATCTCGCCGGCCCGCGCCGTCGCCGACAACCCCGGTCTCAAGACGGACAACCTGAAGGCCGTCGCGGTCTACTACGACCACCAGATGAACGACTCCCGCGTCGCCGTCATGACGGTCCGCGCGGCCGTCGAGTCCGGCGCGGTCGTCCTGAACCACGCCGAGGTCACCGGCCTGCGCATGACGCGCGGCCGGGTCTCCGGTGCCGAGCTCAAGGACCGCCTCGACGGCACCGAGTTCGGGGTCGACGCGCGCGTCGTGCTCAACGCCACCGGCCCGTGGGTGGACCACCTGCGGCGCATGGAAGACAAGCACGCGATGCCGTCGATCCGCCTGTCCAAGGGCGCGCACATCGTCATGAAGCGCAAGTCGCCGTGGAAGGCCGCCATGGCCACCCCGATCGACAAGTACCGCATCACCTTCGCCCTCCCGTGGGAGGACCAGCTGCTCCTCGGTACGACCGACGAGGTCTACGAGGGCGACCCGGCGGACGTGCGCGCCACCGAGTCGGACATCCAGCAGATCCTCGACGAGGCGGCCTTCTCGGTGAAGGACGCCGACCTCGACCGCTCCCTGATGACGTACGCCTTCGCCGGCCTGCGGGTGCTGCCCGGCGGCCCCGGCGGCGTCGAGAAGGCCAAGCGCGAGACGGTGGTCTCCGAGGGCGCGGGCGGCATGCTGTCGGTGGCCGGCGGCAAGTGGACCACGTACCGGCACATCGGCCGTGTGGTCATGGACAAGCTGGCCAAGCTGCCCGGCAGCCCGCTCACCGAGGACATGGAGCCGGTGAAGTCGCTGGTGCGCCGCATCGCGCTGCCCGGCGTCGCCAACCCGAACGCGGTCGCGCACCGGCTGCTGGTGGACCGTGAGCCCGGCAACCGGATGGACCCGCTGACCGCCCGTCACCTGGCCTCGCACTACGGCTCGCTGGCCTTCGACATCGCCCGTCTGGCGAACGAGGACCCGGAGCTGGCCGAGCGGATCCACCCGGACGGTCCGGAGATCTGGGCGCAGGTCGCCTACGCCCGTGACCACGAGTGGGCCGAGACGGTCGACGACGTGCTGCGCCGCCGTACCACGGTGACGGTCCGCGGCCTGGACGACGAGGCCGTACGGACCCGGGTCGAGGAGATGCTGGGCCGCAAGGCATAGCTGTCCCGCAGGTGGGGAAGAGGGGCGGTTCCGAGGGGAACCGCCCCTCTGTCGTGGGCTGTGGCCGGTGCCTCATCAAGGCTTAGGCTGGCCCACGTACGCAAGGGAACTTCGGAAGGAGACCTGGGTGATCGAGCTTGAGGGCGTGCCCGAGCTGATCGACCCGGTCATGGTGGCCGCGTTCGAGGGCTGGAACGACGCGGGTGACGCCGCCTCCGGTGCGGTGGCGCACCTGGACCGGGAGTGGAAGGGCGAGGTCTTCGCGGCGCTGGACGCCGAGGACTACTACGACTTCCAGGTCAACCGGCCGACGGTGTGGCTGGACAACGGGGTAAGGAAGATCACCTGGCCCACGACGCGGCTGTCGGTGGTCCGGATCGGCGGCGCGAAGCCGCGGGACCTGGTGCTGGTGCGGGGCATCGAACCGTCCATGCGGTGGCGGTCGTTCTGCGAGGAGATCCTCGGCTTCGCGGTGGAGCTGGGCGTGGAGATGGTGGTCATCCTGGGCGCGCTGCTCGGGGACACCCCGCACACCCGGCCGGTTCCGGTGAGCGGGGTGACCTCGGACGCGGACCTCGCGCGGACGATGGACCTGGAGGAGACCAAGTACGAGGGTCCGACCGGGATCGTGGGCGTCCTGCAGGAGGCCTGCACCCATGCCGGGATGCCGGCGGTGTCGCTGTGGGCGGCGGTGCCGCACTACGTGTCGCAGCCGCCGAACCCCAAGGCGACGCTGGCGCTGCTGAACCGGCTGGAGGACCTGATCGACATCCGGATCCCGCTGGGCGAACTCCCGGAGGACGCGCGGGCCTGGCAGCTGGGCGTGGACCAACTGGCCGCCGAGGACAGCGAGGTGGCGGAGTACGTCCAGACGCTGGAGGAGGCGCGGGACACCGCCGACCTGCCGGAGGCCTCGGGGGACGCGATCGCGCGGGAGTTCGAGCGGTACCTGAGGCGGCGGGATCCGTCGGCGGGTCCGGAGACGGCCGCCGACACGGGCTCCTACTTCCGCGACCTGTCGGGCGGCCCGCGGCCCCCGGCGAAGCCGAAGCCGGACGGCCCGGCGGACCAGGACGGCCCCGGCGGACCGGACGGGGGCGACAGCGGCGAGGACGGCGAGGGGTCCTAGCGGCCCCCGGGCCGGCGGGCACCCCGGGCCGGGAGGACGCCACGTCCCCCGGCATCCGCCGGTGACCCTCGTGCGGTGAGCCGTGGAACGGCAGAGCGCGCCCCCGGCATCCTGCCGGGGGCGCGCTCGCGTGTGTACCGCCAGGGCCTAGAGGGCCACGCCCAGGAGGGCGTCGACCGTGCGGGAGACCAGGCCCGGGGCGGACTCGTCGTCGCCGTCCGAGGCGTTCTGCGCGTCCACCCACCGGTCCACGGCCGCGAGCGCGGCCGGGGCGTCCAGGTCCTTCGAGAGGGCCTCGCGGACCTCTTCGACGAGGGCGTCCGCCGGCAGGCCGTCCGGCCGGGAGACCGCCGCGCGCCACCGCTCCAGCCGGGCCACGGCCTCGGCGAGGACCTCGTCGGTCCACTCCCAGTCGGCCCGGTAGTGGTGGGCGAGGAGGGCCAGCCGGATGGCGGCCGGGTCGACGCCGGCCCGGCGCAGCGCGGAGACGAAGACCAGGTTGCCCTTGGACTTGGACATCTTCTCGCCGTGCAGCGCGACCATGCCCGCGTGGACGTAGGCCTTGGCCATCGGGAACTCGCCCGTCAGGGCCTGCGCGTGCGAGGCGCCCATCTCGTGGTGCGGGAAGGCCAGGTCGGAGCCGCCGCCCTGGATGTCGAAGCCCATGCCCAGGTGGTCCAGGGCGATGGCGACGCACTCGATGTGCCAGCCGGGGCGGCCGCGGCCCAGGGAGCCGCCGTCCCAGCTCGGCTCGCCGGGCCGTGCGGCCATCCACAGCATCGGGTCGAGGGGGTTCTTCTTGCCCGGACGGTCCGGGTCCCCGCCCCGCTCGGCGGACAGCAGCCGCATCGCCTGGACGTCGAGGTTGGAGACCCCGCCGAAGTGCGGGTCGGACTCCACGGAGAAGTAGACGTCCCCGTCGAGCTCGTAGGCGGCACCCGCGTCGCGCAGCCGCTCGACCAGCGGCACGATGCCGGGTATGGCCTCGACGGCGCCGATGTAGTTCCGCGGGGGCAGCATCCGCAGGGCGGTCATGTCCTCGCGGAAGAGGGCGGTCTCGCGTTCCGCGAGCTCGGTCCAGTCGTGGCCGTCGCGCAGCGCCCGCTCCAGGAGCGGGTCGTCCACGTCCGTGACGTTCTGGACGTAGTGAACCTGCCGCTTGTTGTCGAGCCACACGCGCTGCACGAGGTCGAACGCGTTGTAGGTCGCCGCGTGACCGATGTGGGTCGCGTCGTACGGGGTGATCCCGCAGACGTAGATACGGGCGACGGGACCGGGGTCGAGGGTGACCGTCCCCTGGGTCGCGGTGTCGTGGATCTGGAGGTCGCGGCCCTTGCCGGGCAGGGCGGGGACCTCAGAAGCGGGCCAGGCATGCATGCATCGAGCCTAACCGGACGAGTGTTCCGGAAACGAACCGGAGCATCAGTGTTGGCTTGATCGGCCGTCTTGCGGTCTGGCCGGTTCTGTGCCTCGCGGGTCGTGGCCGCTCAGACGGGTGGCCAGGGGATCGCCGGCCACTGTCCGGAGGGCTTCGGGTGCGTCCCGTTGCGCAGCAGCAGGGCCACACGGGCCCGTACGGCGCCCAGCTCGGCCGGGGTGATCAGTTCGGCCAGCCGGGTGGCCAGCGGGCCCCCCTCGGCCAGCTGGGCCTCCAGGGAGCCCAGCACCCGCCGGGCCTCGTCGGTGAGCGGCTCCCCCGCCCAGCCCCACAGCAGGGTGCGCAGCTTGTCCTCGGCGTGGAAGGTCACACCGTGGTCGATGCCGTAGAGCCGGCCGTCGGGGGCGGGCAGCAGGTGACCGCCCTTGCGGTCGCCGTTGTTGATCACCGCGTCGAGTACGGCGAGGCGCCGCAGCCGGGGGTCGTCGGCGTGCACCAGCAGGGCGGTGCGGCCCTCCCCCACCTCGGCGAGGGCGACCGGCTTCCAGCCCTCCCCCGCCTCCTCGCCCTCGACGAGCGCGAGGAGCCCGGCCTCCGGCGATTCTCCGGCGTCGATCCAGTGCTGGACCATCCCCTCGCCGTACGGGCCGTCGCGCAGGACCGTCGCGGGGACGAGCCCCCACCCGGTCGCCTCGGAGACCAGGTAGGCGGCGCGCTCGCGGCGGGCGAGGTTGCCGTCGGGGAAGTCCCACAGCGGGCGCTCGCCCTTGACCGGCTTGTAGACGCAGTCCGCGCTCGTGCCCTCGTGGGCCACCGTGCACAGCAGTACGGCGTTGGAGGCCTCGGCGATGCGGCCGCGGACGGTGAGCTCACCGCGGGTGAGCAGCTCCTCGATCGGGGTCACGGCGCTCACACCTGGCGCCGGTACCCGTTCTGGCGCGGGCACACGTGTCCCTCGGGGTCGAGCGGCAGACTGCACAGGGGGCACGGGGGGCGGCCCGCGTTGACCACGTCGAGGGCCCGCTTGGCGAAGGCGCGGGCCTGGGCGCCGGAGAGGCGCACGCGCAGCATCGGCGGGCCGTTCTCCTCGTCCTGGAGGAGCCGCTCCTCGGCCTCGGCGAGGTCCTCGTCGGACTCGGCGTCGAGTTCGACGAGGGCCTGGGCCTCGACGATCATCCGCTGCTCCTCGCCGTCCCAGGCGAGCGCCATGGTGCCGACGCGGAACTCCTCCTCGACGGGGACGTCGAGGGGGGCGGTGTCCGCGGCCTCGGTGGAGGCGACGGCGGGGACGGGCGCGTTGCCGCCGGTACGCCGGACGACCTCGTCGAGCAGCTCGTCCATCCGCTCGGCCAGTGCGGCGACCTGGGTCTTCTCCAGGGAGACGCTGGTGACCCGGGCTCCCGCGGAGGCCTGCAGGAAGAACGTACGGCGTCCAGGCAGACCGACCGTGCCGGCCACGAAGCGGTCCGGCGGGTCGTAAAGGAACACCTGACGGGACACGACCGGTCTCCAAGTCTGAGGCAGGGCAGGGCTGCGCCCGTGCGGGGGCGCCATGCCACCCTACTGCGCCGTTCGATCAGGCCGCGCCCGCGCCGCCGCCCACGACGGCGTTCCCGCCGTCCTCGGTCGTGGTGTCGGGGGACGGGGCGCTGCGCGGGACAAGGGGCGAGAGATCCCCGGTGTCGCCGAGGCGCAGCAGGAAGGGCCTGGTGGGGGTGTAGCGGATCGCGGTGACCGAGCAGGGGTCGACGTGGATCCGCTGGAAGAGGTCGAGGTGCATGCCGAGGGCGTCGGCGACGAGGGACTTGATGATGTCGCCGTGGGAGCACATGAGGTAGACGGCGTCGGTGCCGTGCTCCTCGTCGATCCGGGCGTTCCACTCGCGCACGGCGTCCACGGCGCGCGCCTGCATGGCGCGCATGGACTCGCCGCCGGGGAAGGCGGCGGCCGAGGGGTGCTGCTGGACGATCTTCATCAGGGGTTCGTCGGCGAGTTCGGAGAGCTTGCGGCCTGACCAGTCGCCGTAGTGGCATTCGCCGATGCGCTCGTCGGTGTGCAGGGGCAGCTCGGGGCGGGCGGCGAGCAGCGGGGCGAGGGTCTCGCCGCAGCGCTGGAGGGGGCTGGTGACGGCGGCCACGAGGGGCACCCCGTCGAGCCGCCCGGGAAGTGCGGCGGCCTGGGTGGTGCCGTGGTCGTCCAGGGTCACCCCCGGGGTCCATCCGGCGAGCACGCCCGCGGTGTTGGCGGTGGACCGCCCGTGTCGTACGAGGATCAGCATGGCCATGGGGGAAGCCTATGCCGTGCCGCCGTTGTACGGGTGGGCCCCGGTCGGGGGAGAATGCCCGGCGTGATTGTCGACTGCGCGATGTACCGGAACGGCCGCCGCTCCGCGGCACCGGAGGACTTCTCCGATGCCCTCGACGAGGCGCGGGCCTCGGGTGACGCGTTCGTGTGGGTGGGCATGCACGAGCCGACGGCGAGCGAGTTCGATCACGTGAGCCGGGAGTTCGGGCTGCACGCGCTGGCGGTGGAGGACGCGCTGACCGCGCACCAGCGGCCGAAGCTGGAGGTCTACGACGACTCGCTGTTCGTGGTCCTCAAGCCGGTGCTCTACGACGACGACACGGACACGGTGACCACCGGCGAGCTGATGGTCTTCATAGGCGACTCGTTCGTGGTCACCGTCCGGCACGGCGAGGGGGCCGCTCTGACGGCCGTGCGGCACCGGCTGGAACAGGAGCCCCAGGTGCTGCGGCACGGGCCGACCGCCGTGCTCTACGCCGTGTCGGACGCGGTGGTGGACCACTACATCGAGGTGGCGGCAGAGCTCCAGGCGGACCTGGAGGAGCTGGAGGCGGAGGTGTTCGCGCCGAACGCCTCGGACGCGAAGAACACCGCCGCGCGGATCTACGGCTTCAAGCGGCAGGTGCTGGAGTTCCGCCGGGCGACGAGCCCGCTGCTGCAGCCGATGGACCGGCTCGCCTTCGGGCAGGTGCCGTTCGTGCACGAGCACTCCCAGCCCTTCTTCCGTGACGTGGCCGACCACCTGACCAAGGCCAACGAGTACATCGAGGGCCTGGACCGGCTGCTGTCGGACGCGCTGGCCGCGCACCTGGCGCAGATGGGCGTCCGGCAGAACGACGACATGCGCAAGATCTCCGCCTGGGCGGCCATGGCCGCCGTCCCGACGATGGTCGCGGGGATCTACGGGATGAACTTCGAGCACATGCCGGAGCTGCGGCAGGGCTGGGGCTATCCGGCGGTGCTGGCGCTGATGGCGGGCCTGTGCGCGGGCCTGCACCGGATGTTCAAGCGGCGCGGCTGGCTGTAGCGGCGGGGGCCTGGGGGACGGCCTGCGCGGCTGCGGGGGACGGCCTACGCGTGGCCGCGCGCGGCGGCGGGGGTGCCGCCCAGCGCGTCGCGCCGCTCCGGCGGGCGCAGGCCGACCATCCGGTGCCAGCCGCCGAGGCGCTCGTACGCGTACACCCCGCGGATGCCGGCGGCCAGCGCGGCGGCCTTGGGCGCGGGCCAGCGCAGCAGCCGGCCCATGTGGGCCATGACGGCGAGGCTGACGTCCCGGTGGACGGCGATCTCGGCGAGCGCGCTCTCGCGCAGCACCCGCTGGATGGTCCGGCCGTGTCCGGCGCGGGCGAGGCGCAGCAGTTCCTCGTGGCAGTAGGCGAGGTGGTTGTCCTCGTCGCCGCTGATCTGGCGGACGGCCTTGCCGATCTCGGGGTGGTCGCCGAAGTGGTTCACCAGCAGGACCATCTGCTCGGAGGCGCGCTGTTCGGTGACGCGGCTGTGCGCGAGGTAGACGACGATGTCCCGTTCGGACAGCGCTTCCTCGCGGCGCAGCTTGTCGTGCGCGAGGCCGATGCCGCGGCGCTCCAGCAGCATCGTGTAGTCGGTCTCGGGTGGTACGGGGACGGGGGCCAGGCCGCGGTTGCGCAGCAGGGCCCGGAAGATCCGGCCGTGTTTGTCCTCGTCGGCGCCGTGCCGGGTGATCTTGGGTGCGAGGTCGCGCATGCCGTCGGGGACGAGGGCGGCGATCCTGGCGTTCTCCCAGCCGCCCTGGGACTCCCCGCTGGCGGCGATGGAGCAGAACAGCTGGAAGGAGTCGTCGTGGCCGACGATCTCCTGGAACAGGCTGCGGGCAGAGAGCATGGAACGAGTCAAATGCGGATCTGCCGGGCGGGCAACCGAGGGCCCGACCGACTCGGCCGAATGAACGAGCGTGCCGCCGCGGCCCGGGGCGTAACCCCGGGGGCGCACCGCGCGTTGTTGGCTGTGTCGGCCGTGGCGGGGAAGACCCCCGAGCCCCCACCACGGCCGCAGACCCCGATCCGGACGCCGCCCCCGCACCGCTCCTCGTGCCCCGGGCGGCGTCCGCGCGTCAGGCCAGGCCGGCGAGCTCCAGGGCCTCGGTGCCGGCGCGCAGGGCGGCGAGGCGCTCGTCCAGGGTGAAGCCGGCGGGGGCGAGCGTCAGGGTGGTGACGCCGGCGTCGGCGTAGGCGCGCATGCCGTCCGCGATCCGCTCGACGGAGCCCAGCAGGGTGGTCGAGTCGATCAGCGAGTGCGGTACGGCGGCCGCCGCGCCGGCCTTGTCGCCGCCCAGGTACTTGGCCTGGATCTCGGCGGCCTCCTTCTCGTACCCCATGCGCTGGGCGAGCTGGTTGTAGAAGTTCTGCTTGGGACTGCCCATGCCGCCGACGTACAGGGCGGTGTAGGGGCGGAACACGTCCGCGAGGGCGGTCACGTCCTCGCCGAGGGCCAGCGGCACGGTCGGGCAGACGTCGAAGCCGTCCATCGTCAGTCCGGCCTTCTCGCGCCCGGCGCGGATGTGCCGCAGGGCCGTCTCCTCCAGGTGCTCGGCGGCCGGGAAGATCAGCAGGGCGCCGTCGGCGATCTCGCCGGTCTGCTCCAGGTTCTTGGGCCCGATGGCGGCGATGTAGAGCGGGATGTGCTCGCGCTCGGGGTGCACGGTCAGCTTGAGCGGCTTGCCGGGGCCGTCCGGCAGCGGGAGGGTCCAGTGCGCGCCGTCGTAGGAGAGGCGCTCGCGGCTCATCGCCTTGCGGACGATCTCCACGTACTCGCGGGTCCGGGCGAGGGGCTTGTCGAACTTCACCCCGTACCAGCCCTCGGAGACCTGCGGGCCGGAGACGCCGAGGCCGAGCCGGAAGCGGCCCTTGGTCAGGGAGTCCAGGGTGGCGGCCGTCATCGCCGTCATCGCGGGCTGGCGGGCCGGGATCTGGAAGATGGCCGAGCCGACGTCGATCCGCTCCGTCTGGGCGGCCACCCAGGCGAGCACGGTCGCCGCGTCGGAGCCGTACGCTTCGGCCGCCCAGCAGACGTCGTAGCCGAGGCGGTCCGCCTCCTGCGCTACGGCGAGGTTGTCGGCGTCCATGCCCGCGCCCCAGTAGCCGAGGTTGATGCCGAGCCGCATGTGTCGTCCCCTTACGATGTGCCGCTTTACCGATCAGTAACGTGGGTCTGCGGGGGACTGTAGCGCGCCCGGCCGCCGCGCGGCAGTGCCCCAGTAGTCTCAGCGCTCATGGAGCAGAGGCATCTCGGCCGCACCGGACTGCGCGTCTCCCGGATCGGCCTCGGCACCCTGACCTGGGGCCGTGACACCGGCGAGGAAGCCGCCGCCGAGCAGTTGAGGACGTTCTGGGAGGCGGGCGGCACGCTCGTCGACACGGCCGACGTGTACGGCGGCGGGGAGGCGGAGTACCTCCTCGGGCAGCTGGTGGGCTCCCTCGTGCCGCGCCGGGACCTGGTCATCGCGACCAAGGCGGGCAGCGTGCCCGACCCGGACCGGCGCTTCGACGGCTCGCGCGGACACCTGCTGGCCGCCCTGGACGACTCCCTGGACCGCCTCGGCACCGATTACGTGGACCTGTGGCAGGTGCACGCCTTCGACCCGGCGACCCCGCTGGAGGAGACCCTCCAGGCGCTGGACCTGGCCGTCGGCAGCGGCCGGGCCCGCTACGCCGGGATCTCCAACTTCAGCGGCTGGCAACTGGCGAAGGCGGCGACCTGGCAGCTGGCCGCGCCCGGGACCCGGACCCGGCTCGCGTCGACGCAGATGGAGTACTCGCTCCTGCAGCGGGGCGTGGAGCGGGAGGTGCTCCCGGCCGCGCTGGACCTCGGTATCGGCCTGCTGCCCTCCTCCCCGCTGGGCCGCGGGGTGCTGACGGGCAAGTACCGGGACGGGACCCCGGCCGGCTCCCGGGGCGCCTCGCAGTCGCTGGCCGCCTTCGTGGACCCGTACCTGGACGAGGCCGCCGGGCGGATCGTGGACGCGGTGGTGACGGCCGCGCAGGGCCTGGCCGTCACCCCGCTCCAGGTGGCGCTGGCCTGGGTCCGGGACCGGCCGGGGGTGGTCGCCCCGATCGTCGGCGCGCGGACGTCCGCGCAGCTCGGGGCGGCGCTGTCGGTGGAGGCCCTTAGTCTTCCGGAGGAGATCTGCCGGGCTCTGGACGACGTGTCGGCGCCCGTGCACCGCTACCCCGACCAGGACTGGAGCACGCTGTGAGTACGGACCCCGAGGCCACCGGCCCCGCCGACCCCGCCACCGCGGAGGAAACGAGCGGGGCCGCCGCAGTGGCCCCGGAGCCCGACCCCGCCGGGGCCGACGGCAGGGAACCCGACGCGCCCGACGCGCCGGAGGAACCGGCCACGGCCCCGGCCGACGCCGACGAGACCCACGCCCCGGCCGGCGAGGCCGGCGACGAGACCCACGCCCCGACCGGCACCGACGGCGACGACGACGTACCGGCCGACGGCGAGGGGGGCGAAGTCCCGGCCGGCGCCGACGGCGAGGAAGCCCACGCCCCGACCGCCGTACCCGGCGACGAGGCCCACACCCCGGCCGCCGCCGACGGCGAGGGGGACGAAGTCCCGGCCGGCGAGGCCGGGGCCGGGGGCGGAGCCCCGGGTTCCGCGGCCGACGGGGACGGGGGGCCGGGGGCGGAGCCCCCGGTTTCGGGAAGGGGCGGGGTGGGGGAAAGCCCCGCAGGGCCCACCCCGGCCGCCCACGACGCCGAGCCGGACGGGACCCCCTCCGGCGGGGCCGAGGACGCGGCCGACGGGGCCGCGGAGGAGCCCGACGCGGCCGGGGCGGCGGGCGAAGCCGGGGCGGCGGCCGAGGTCGGGGAGACCGCGGAAGCGGAAGCGGCAGCGCCCGGGCTCACCGAAGCGCAGGCCGAGCTGGCCGCCCAGAAGATCGAGCGGGAGCGCATCGCACGCCGCAAGGCGGAACGCGAGGCCCCCGTGGACGCCGGCGCCAAGCTCAGCGGCAAGGCCGCCGACCTGCTGGCCGCCGTCCGGGCCGTGGAGAGCGGCGCCAAGCCCTCCACGGTCTTCCTCGACGATGCCCCCGCCACCCCCCGTCGGCCGGCCCCCGCTCCCCCGCAGCCCCGCCCCGCCGCGGCCCCCGCCGCCGCGCCCGCCCCCACCGCCGAGGACATCGGCGCGGTGCGCGCCGTGCTGACCCGCGGCGGGGCCCCCGAGGGCCTCGCCGGGGCCGCCGCCGAGGCCCTCGGGGAGGGAGCCGCGGACCTGCTCGCCGAGGACCCCTGGCGGCTGCTCGCGGTCCCCGGGGTGCGCCCCGCGCAGGCCGACGGCTTCGCGCAGGCCCTGCTGGGCCCCGCGGCCGGTCCCGCCGACGAGCGCCGGGGCGCGGCCCTGCTGGGCTGGCTCCTGGACCAGGCCGCCCTCAAGGGGCACACCGCGCTGGAGGCCCCGGTCCTGGAGAAGGCCCTGGCCCAGTACGGGGTGCCGGCCCCCGCCGAGGCCCTGGAGGCGGCCATCGGGGAGGGCGCGGTCCTGGTGTTCCACGAACCGCTGGGCGAGCCCGGCCCGCGCACGTCGGACACCGGTGGCGACGGGAGCGACGAGGAGGACGAGCCGCAGCCGGTACGGATCCTCGTGGGCCTGGAGGAACACGCCCTGGCCGAGGAGAGCCTGGCCGACGGCCTGGCCCGGCTGACCGGCACCTTCGGCGGCCCGGCCGACTGGTCCGAGGCGGCCTCCGGCCCCGGCGCCGAACTGGTCCGGGCGGTCGCCGCACACGGCCTGGTCACCCACACCGGCGGCGAGGCCGCCCGCGCCGAGCCGCTGGCCCTGCTGGCGGCCGCCCGGAAGCTGGGCCTGCGGGCCGTCCTGGCCGCGCACGCCCCCACCGGGGACGCCGTGGGCGTGGCGGGGCTGCTCTCGGGGGACGGGGGCCCCGGACGGGACGCCGACGGCCGCTTCGACCTCGACCTGCTCATCGTGCTGGACGCCCCGCAGCTGGACGTGGAGACGGCCGCCGCCCTGGTGGAGTCGGTGCCCGACGGGGCCCGTCTGGTGCTCTCCGGTGACCCCGGGGTGCTCGGGTCGGCCGGGCCGGGGCGGGTGTTCGCCGACGTGCTGGCCGCCCGCGCCTGCCCCCAGGTGGTGTCCCGGACGCCGGACCCGGGCCCGCTCGGCGAGCTGGTGTCGGGGATCGGCGTCGGGGAGCTGAACCAGGTCGAGGCCCCCGGCAAGGAGATCGTCATCGTCCCGGTGCGCGACGCCGGGGAGGCCGTGCACCGCACCGTGCAGCTGGTCTCCGAATCGGTGCCGCGCGCCTTCGGGATCCCCGCGGACGCCGTACAGGTGATCACCCCGGGCCACGGCGGCGCGGCGGGGACCCGGGCGCTGAACGCGGCCCTCAAGGAGCGGCTGAACCCCGGCCCGGGGCGGTTCGGCGGCTTCGATCCCGGTGACCGGGTCGTGCACGTCCCCGCGCCGGGACGGGCCGTGCCGGGCCGGGTGGTGTCGGCCGACGCGCAGGGGCTGCACCTGGACGTGTCGGGCGTACGGGTCGTCGTACCGAAGGAGCGGGTGGAGTCGCAGGTGCGGCCCGGCTGGGCGGTGACGGCGCACCAGGCCGTCGGGGCGCGCTGGCCCGCGGTGGTCGTCGTCCTGCCGGGGGACGCGGCGCAGGCCCTGTCCCGGGACTGGGTGTACACGGCGTTCGGGCGGGCCGAGCGGCACCTGTCGGTGGTGCACGGGGTCGACCAGGCGCTGCCGCGCGCGGTGGCCGAGGTGCTGCCGAAGCCCCGTACGACCCGTCTGACGGGCCTGCTGCGGGCGCTGACGGCGGCTCAGCAGCCGCAGGCGTAGCGGAGAGGGCCGCGCCCCCGCCCCGCCGGCGACGGCGGGCGGGGGGCGCGGGACGGGGACGCTGCGCGCCGTGCGCTCGCGACGGCCCGCGGCCGGTGGGCTCAGGCCGGGGCCAGGCCCGGGGCCGCGGCCTCCTCGTCCTGGTCCTCGTCGAAGTCCTCGTCCTCGATGTCCTCGATGTCCTCGTCGAAGACCGAACTGACGTCGAAGCGGTGCACCACGTCCTGGGGATCGGTCTGCCCGAAGGGCGAGCCCAGCCAGTCCCCCGGCTCGGCGACCTCCTCCAGCGCCGCGATCCAGAGGGTGGAGTCGCCTTCCTCCAGGCCGAACTCCTTGTAGCGGGAGGCGATCTCGTCGGGCTCGTACTCCCCGAAGAGCACGCCGAGCGCCCCCGCGGTGCCCGCGTCGTCGACGAGTTCGGCGTCCCGGTCGTGCGCGGCGACCCGTTCGGCCTGGGCGATCAGCCGGGCCGGCTCGACGACGGCGTAGTCGCGGCGGATGAGCACGCTGAAGGCGGCGGGCTCGGCGGGGCCGGCGTACGCGACGCCGTCCTCGGGCGTGGGGATCTCGAAGGGGGTGACCTCGTCGTAGCGGTCGTAGAGGAGTTCGTCGTACTCCTCGGCGGCGGCGGCGAGTTCGTTGAAGGCGGCGTAGACGGCCGGGTCCTCGTCCCCGACCCTGCTCTCGACCGCGGCGAGGTGACGGTCGAGAGCGGCCTTGACCGCCTCGGCGGCGGCGCGTACCTCGGCAACAGTGGGCAGAGCGGCATCAGACATAGTGCAGACGCTATCCGTAGCGGGCCGGTGCCCGCACAATAGATGCGATGCCGGAATACGAATTTGTCGACGTGTACGTGCCTCGCGGTACCTCCCGCCAGGAGGCGACCCGCCTGTTGACCGATCATGCGGAATACGGCCACTGGGAGCTCGACCGGATGGCTCTGTACCGGGACGGCAGCCGCCGCGTGCGGTTGCGCCGCCGGATCATCCGTCAGGTCCGCGCCACATGGTGACGCGGACCCCGGACTGCGGGGCCCGCGTCACGGTACCCGTCAGGCGGCGTTGCGGGCGCGCCGGTAGAGCACGGCTCCGGCCAGCAGCAGGCCGCCCGCGATCGGGATTCCGGCGGTCATGACGTCACCCGCGCCGGTGGCGGCGAGTCCGGGCGTCCCGGAACCGGGCGTCTGGCCGCCGGGGGTGCCGGGCGTCTGACCACCGGGAGTGCCGGGGTTGCCCGGGGTCTGACCACCGGGGGTACCGGGGTTCCCCGGGGTCTGACCGCCCGGGGTGCCGGGGTTCCCCGGGGTCTGACCACCGGGCGTGCCGGGGTTCCCCGGAGTCTGACCGCCGGGAGTCCCCGGGTTGCCCGGCGTGTGACCGCCCGGAGTGCCGGGGTTGCCCGGGGTGTGGCCACCGGGGGTACCGGGGTTGCCCGGCGTGTGACCGCCCGGAGTGCCGGGGTTGCCCGGCGTGTGACCGCCCGGAGTGCCCGGGTTGCCCGGCGTGTGACCGCCCGGAGTGCCCGGGTTGCCCGGGGTGTGACCGCCCGGAGTGCCCGGGTTGCCCGGGGTGTGACCGCCCGGAGTGCCCGGGTTGCCGGGGTGGCCCGGCTCGTCGCAGTCCTCGTCGTCCCCGCCGCCGGGGTGGCCCGGGTGCTGCGGCGTGGCGGACGTGTTGGCGCAGCTGTTGCCGAAGGCCGGGTTGAGCAGGCCGATCACGGAGATCGTGTTGCCGCAGGCGTTCACCGGTGCGTCCACCGGCGCCTGCACGTTGTTCCCGGACAGCAGGCCCGGCGAGTTCGCGGTGTGCCCGGACGCCCCGGAGGCGGCCTGCGCGTAGCCGCCGCCCATCGCGAGGACGCCCCCCGCCGCCGCCATCGTGATCAGCGTCTTCCTCGTGACCTGAACCGGTCGTCGCATCTGTACTCGTCCCCTGGTGTGTGCGTGTCGGTCGGCGCTCAGGCCGTACAGGCTCCCCCGCCTGCCGCGCCGAAGGTGTGGTCCGGGCCCGAAAGCCCGGCGGCCCCGGAGCGCTGGAATGCGCTCCGGGGCCAGTACTTCAGACGCGTCAGGCGTTGACGCAGGTGTTGCCGAAGGCCGGGTTGAGCAGGCCGATCACGGAGATCGTGTTGCCGCAGACGTTCACGGGCACGTGGACCGGAACCTGGACGACGTTGCCGGACAGGACACCCGGGGAGCCGATGGCCGCACCCTGCGCACCCGCGTCGGCGGCGGCGAGGCCGGCACCCGCGAGAACGAGACCACCGGTGGCAGCCGCAGCGGCGACAACCTTCTTGAGCATTGTTCCTCCTAGTAGGCAAGTGCGGTCCCAGCCGCGGACCGCACCACCTGTAACGAGGAGGGATCACCAGGGCTACGAGCGTATGAGTGCATTCACTCTTCTCAGTGGAATGCGCACACCCGCCCGATTCCGGGCCGTCAGGCGTTGTCGATGAACCGGTCGAGCACCCGCACTCCGAACTTGAGCCCGTCGACCGGCACGCGCTCGTCCACGCCGTGGAACATCCCGGCGAAGTCGAGCTCCGGCGGCAGCTGCAGCGGCGCGAAGCCGAAGCAGCGGATGCCGAGGTCGTCGAAGGACTTCGCGTCCGTACCGCCCGAGAGCATGTACGGGACGGCGCGCGCGATCGGGTCCTCGGCCTTCAGGGCGCCCTGCATGGCGTCCACGAGCCGCCCGTCGAAGTCCGTCTCCAGGGCCTTGTCCCCGTGCACGTCCTCCCGCTTCACGCGCGGGCCGAGGATCCGGTCGAGGTCGGCGAAGAACTCGTCCTCGTAGCCCGGCAGGAAGCGGCCGTCGACGTGCGCCGTGGCCTGGCCGGGGATCACGTTCACCTTGTAGCCGGCGCCGAGCATCGTCGGGGCGGCGGAGTTGCGCAGGGTGGCGCCCACCATCTTGGCGATGCCGCCGAGCTTGACGAGGGTGGCGTCCATGTCGTCGGGGTCGAGCGGGGTTCCGAGGGCGTCCGAGAGTTCGTCGAGGAAGTGCCGGACGGTCTTGGTGACGCGCACCGGCCACTGGTGGCGGCCGAGGCGCCCGACGGCCTCGCACAGCTCGGTGATCGCGTTGTCGGTGTTGGTCATGGAGCCGTGGCCCGCGGTGCCGTCGACCGTGAGCCGCATCCAGTGCATGCCCTTCTGGGCGGTCTCCACGAGGTAGAGGCGCAGGTTCTCGTTCACGGTGAAGGAGAACCCGCCGACCTCGCCGATGGCCTCGGTGACGCCCTCGAAGAGCCCGGGGTGCTTGTCCACGAGGTGCCGTGCCCCGTACGTGCCGCCCGCCTCCTCGTCCGCGAGGAAGGCCAGCACGATGTCCCTGGGGGGCTTGCGGCCGCTGCGCATGCGGTCGCGGACGACGGCCAGCGTCATCGCGTCCATGTCCTTCATGTCGACCGCGCCGCGGCCCCACACGCAGCCGTCCGCGATCTCGCCCGCGAAGGGGTCGTAGGTCCAGTCGGCGGCGTTGGCCGGGACCACGTCGGTGTGCCCGTGGATCAGCAGCGCGGGCCGGGAGGGGTCCTCGCCCTCGATGCGGGCGACGGTCGAGGCGCGCCCCTTGTGCGACTCGAAGATCTGCGGTTCCAGCCCGACCTCGGCCAGCTTCTCGGCGACCCACTCGGCCGCCTTGCGCTCGCCCGGTCCCGAGTGGTCCCCGTAGTTGCTGGTGTCGATCCGGATGAGGTCCCGGCAGAGGTCGACGACCTCGTCCTCGCCGGAGACGTTCTTGCCCGTGCCCGATTCGCTCACGCTGCTTCCTCCCACTGATCAGTACCGGCTACGTCCCCATCCTCCCGCTCCGGGCCGCTCCGCCCAAGGGCGTTCCCCGGTCACCGGGGGGTGTGATCGGGGGCCCCGAATGTTTGGTAATGTTTTCCACGTCGGAACGGCCCGCGAGGGACGCGAGACAGACACCTTGTCCGGGTGGCGGAATGGCAGACGCGCTAGCTTGAGGTGCTAGTGCCCTTTATCGGGCGTGGGGGTTCAAGTCCCCCCTCGGACACCAGCTGAGACCCCACTTCATGTGGGGTCTTCTGCTTTTCCGGGCTGTGGCGTGACCGACCACGGGACCAGCGGCCCAGCGAATCCCCAGGTCACACGAGGGATGGCAGGTCGAGTCGGCCCGCTCGGGAGGCCGCCGGCCTGCGCGCTGCACCCTTACTACGCGCGGTAGGGCGAAGGGCGCTCGGCCACCTGGTCAGGGCTGAGGCCGTCCACGGTCAGGTTGCCGGTCCACAGGTGGTCCCGGTTGGCGTAGGTGGTTTCGAAGCTGACGCGCTTCCCGCCGGGCTCCAGCTTCCAGCCCTGGTCATGGAACTGCGCGATACGGTCGCTGCCGCAGACGAACGCCCGGGTCGCCTGGATCAGGATCCACTGAGCGAGTTCGGTGTCCTTGGCGGCGGGCCTGCCGCAGGTACGGGCCATCTGCCACAGCCGGGGCCACTCGACACCAGGGGTCAGGGGGCCGATCGCGGCCACGTCGCCGATCCGTCGTTCGTCGAGATGGTGTGTGGCGTAGCCGACGACCGTGCCGAACATCGCGAACACCGTGACCCGGCCTCGTCCGGTCAGGCCCTCGTCTTTGCCGCTCATCTTGGGAACCCTTGGCTGTGGCGGTCCGGGCGCCTTGGCCACGCCCGGACCGCTTCCGTTCGGTGGGGGGGGATCAGCAGCCGTCGCCGTCACCGCAGCACGCGGGCGGGTTGCAGTCCTTCGCCGCGCCCCACAGCCGGTCGTCCACGTGGAACCCGGCGGCCCTGACGCGGTCCACCACGGAACCGATCAGCGGGCGGGTGCGGACGGTGGCCTTGGGCTCGTGCCCGAGGAAGAACCCGAACTGCTCGTCGCACCAGGCGGCGTACGCCCGGGTGTGGAGCACGAAGGAGTGCCATCCGGGGTCCACGGCGTCGGACGGGGTCATGTCGAACGCGCGGGTGTCGCCCATGACCTTGAGGAAGGCGAGGGCCTGGTCCACGATCCGGCGGGCGGTGGACAGCTCGTGTCCGTACTCCTGCGCGCAGAACTCCGACACCTTCTCGAACAGCTCGGGACCGACGAGGTCCCGCCCGCGCCGTACGGCGACGGGAGATTCCAGCATGGTCGTCACAGTGAGATTCCCTCTCTCTCGACGGTTGGGGACTCGCTATACGGCGGGCGGGGGCGGGAACTTCTCGCCGCCCTCCTTGTCACCGGGATCGGTCATCTCCGCACCTCCTCTCGGTACGCGAGCCGGCCGAGGCCCCGCCCCGGCATGGGGCGGGAGTCAGCAGGGAGCTGCGGGAAGGCGAAGGGCTTCGGCGATCTGCTCAACCACATCGGCCGGGAGCCTGCCGAAGTCCACGTAGGCCCCTCCGTTGTGGGTCACCGCGGGCCGAAGGCTGTTCCACACCGTCTCGGGAACGCCGAGGGCGGCCAGGGCAGTGCGCATGGACTCCGAAGCGTTGTCGGCCCGGCCCCAGGAATCCCGCCACGTCTGCATTTCCATCAGTGGCCCGTCCCGTGCATCCCCAGGAGGATGTTGCAGTCAACAATCGTGCTGTAGTCCCGCTCCATCACAGCGGCCTTCCGAAGCTGGCCCAGCCGCGTGCACTCGGGGCAACCAGCCACCGGCCGGGGCGTGGGACGTTCCTTCCGCGTAGGCAGCGTCACCGGCTCTTCCTGCCACCGCGTGGGTTCCGTTTTCATCACGTCGCGCCCTCCCGATCGCTTCCGGGGTCAATGCGATGACCCTAGGAAGTGAGCAGTCGCGGGCTCCACAAACTTGCATGGGCTTGCACGCCAATTTGCTTGGCTGGCAGCACTATTGACGTTGTCTCTGCTGCTCAGCCAAGCTCATGCAAGCCCGAGCAAGCACCGAGACCAGGGAGCCGGCCATGGCCGTAGAGTTCGTCGGTATCGACCCCAACACTGACCGGGACCACTGCCCTACTGTCTGGGCGGACGGAGAAGCTCAGGAGACCCTGTTGCAGGGATGAAAGCCGAGCCCCGAGACTCAGGCGGAGCGCGAGGGGAAAAGCCCCGCGAACGGTCCGGCGCCCGACAGCGAAGCCATCATCAGGACTCCGGCCCGGATGATTCCGATGATCAGGGAGGCCTGTGATGCCGTCGAGCGTGCCCAGCTTCGCTGAGCTGCTTGGACAGTGCGAGCGGTCAGCCGTCCACTTGGAGCTGCGCGACTCATACGCCCCGACGGACCGGTTCGAGGCATGGAAGCGGGGTGAGCGGATCAATCGGGAAGACCGCGAATCCTGGTGGCACTCCTATGACCAGCTGATCACGGATACCGTGGCCCGGGGCGTGGCGATCCGCCGGGCCCGGGTGGTCTCCGAGCCCGTATCGGAATACATCCGCTGGGAGCACTACGTCACCCACGCCAACGTTACTGCCGGCGAGGAGGTCCGGTGGCTGCCACGGCTACGGGCCACGAGCGTCCCCCTGCCAGGGAACGACTTCTGGCTGTTCGATGGCGCGCTTCTCCGAGTGCACCATTTCTCCGGTGACGGCGTGGTGGTGGAGGACGAGATCACGGCCGACCCGGAAGTTGTGAAGCTGTGCTCCCATGCCTTCGAGGCGGTCTGGGAGCGAGCTATCCCACACCACCTGTACGAGATCTGACGAAGGCCGGCTCCGTGCCCCCACACCCCTCTTCCAGCGTGCAGAAGGCTCGCGAAGACCTCGCAGGGCGTCTGCGCGAGATCCGGAAGGATGCGGGGATCAGCGGGCGGGAGCTGGCTGTCAGGTGCGGCTGGTCCGAGTCGAAGTCGTCCAGAATCGAGAACGCCAAGACACCTCCATCCGATGCGGACATCAAAGCGTGGTGCCGAGCCTGTTCCGCAGACGATCAGACCCCTGACTTGATCGCGGCAAACAGGCAGTCCGCCCATGCTCATGTGCAGTGGAGAGGACTCCAGCGGAGCGGTCTCCGTCGCCTGCAAGAGTCCACAGGCGACCTGTACCGACAAACCAAAGCGTTCCGGGTCTACGTTTCCGACGTGGTCCCCGGATTCCTCCAGACGCCCGGATACGCCGCTGCTCTTCTGTCGTCCATCGCGGACTTCCGGGGAACCCCCAACGACGTGAGTGAGGCCGTGGCGGCCCGCATAAGGCGTAACGCGGTGCTGAGCAACGGCGCACGCCGGTTCTCGTTCGTCCTGGAGGAGTCCGTATTGCGGTATCGCCTGTGCAGTGCCGAGACCATGGCGGCGCAGCTTGGCCACCTACTCGGGGTTATGGATCTCCAGAATGTCGCCGTGGGCATCGTCCCCTTCTCAGCACAACGGACCGTGTGGCCGATGCCCACTTTCACGATCTTCGATGATGCCAGGGTGCATGCGGACAGTCTGGATGCCGCTTCCACCCTCATGCAGCCCAGCCAAGTCGAGCTGTACGCCAGAGCCTTCGAACGGCTCTCACAAGGAGCCGCGCGGGGTGCTGCTGCTCGGTCTCTCATAACCGGTGCGCTGGCGGCCCTGAACTGAGTCCCCCGGCTGCTGGCACCGGCGGGGTCCCCCTTCGTTCTCCGGGCCGCGCGGGCCCGCTGCGGGGTCAGGCGAAGTGGACGGTCCACTGGACCCACAGGGGCAGCAGGAGCAGCGATGCCAGGGAGCTCTTGACCACGAGCTCGGCCGACATGGCGACGTCGACGTCGTAGCGCTGCGCGAAGATGAAGAGGTTCTGCGGGGCCGGCATCGCGGCGATCAGGACGAGGTAGCCGAGCCACTCGTCCTCGACGCCGAAGAGGTAGCGGCACACGGCCCAGGCGATGAGGGGGAAGGCCGCGCACTTGAAGGCGATGAGCCACACCTCCTCCGGGGTGGTGCCCCGGATCGTGAGGCCGGCGCCTCCCAGGTGCAGCCCGAGGGCGAAGAGCGCCACCGGGGAGGCGCTGTCGCCGACGAACGCGAAGCTGTCCAGGACCGCCTTCGGCAGGTGCACCGACAGCAGGTTGAGCAGGATGCCCGCGTTGCAGGCGAGGACCACCGGCGTCACGAGCGAGGCCCCGACGGCCCGCGCGAGCCGTACCCCCGGGCCTCCGGCGGCCGGGCGGCCCAGTTCCATGACCGAGATGACCACGAGGGACAGCACGCAGACCTGGAACAGCAGCACGGGGAAGATCGGCGCCGCGTTCCCGAAGAGCATGATGAACACCGGTACGGCGAAGTAGGCGGTGTTCACCTGCACCCCGGCCATGATCCGCAGCGCGACGGCCCGGGGGTCCAGGACCCCCGTCAGCCGGGCCGCGATGCCGATGGCGACGACCGCGCAGCCGGCCGCGGCCGCGTAGCCGCCGATCGCCCTCCAGTCGAAGAGGGCGGCCAGGTCGCTCGCGTAGATGTTGCCGAACAGGTAGCAGGGGACCGCGAAGAGGAACGCGTAGTCGGCGAAGACCTTGGAGCTGTCCGCCGGCACCACCTTGCGCCGCGCGAGGAGGACGCCGCAGCCGAAGGCGAGGACCACGGGCAGCAGCTTCTCCAGAGCCGTTACCGCCCCCATGCGTGCGGCCCTTCCACCGGGCCGCGGTCGTCGGGGCGGGCGGCGGGCGGGGGCGCGCCGACTCGTTCGGCTCCATCGCTTCGGGCTGCGGGCGCGACGGATTCCACCCCCTGCCGTGGTGCGGCCCGCGGGGGAAAGTGCTGCGGAACTCCCGATGCCCTGCCGAATGCGTACACGCCACCGCTCCCCTGCGCCCGTCCAAGATCGTCGGCCGGGCGCGAAGACCCATGAGAGCAGTGCCGCGGCAGTGCGTCCAGGGACCGCGTTGTGGCGCTCGTCACACGCGCGTGCCGTGGACGTCCCGGCCGCCCGCGCGGACAGGGAACGTCCGGTACGACGGGAAGGCCCCCGCACCGGGGTGCGGGGGCCTTCTTCTCGGTACGACGGTGGTCCGGCCCGTCAGTCGCCGGAGCGGGCTGCGGCGATCTCCGCCACCCGGCCACGGACGAGGAACCAGCCGCCGACCAGGGCCGCGCCGATGACCGGGACGAAGAGGATCGTGGTGCGGCCGACGCCTCCGTCGCACCACATCAGGACCAGGACGGTGACCAGGAAGACCAGCGTCACGATCTGGGTGTACGGGGCCCAGGGCAGGCGGTAGGAGGGGCGCTCCAGGCGCCCCTGCTGCGCGCGCCGCCAGAAGTGGAGCGAGCAGAGCATGACCATCGCCCAGGTGCCCAGAATGCCGAGCGAGGCGAAGTTCAGGACGATCTCGAAGGCGTCCTTGGGCATGAAGTAGTTCAGGCCGACGCCCGCGACGCCGAAGGCGGCGGTGAACAGGACCCCGCCGTAGGGGACCTTGCCCTTGTTCATGACACCGGTGAACTTGGGGGCGGAGCCGGAGACGGCCATCGAGCGCAGGATGCGGCCGGTGGAGTAGAGACCGGAGTTCAGGCTGGAGAGGGCCGCGGTCAGGACGACCAGGTTCATGATGCCGGCTGCGCCGGGGACGCCGAGCTTGTCGAAGACCGTGACGAAGGGGCTCTGGTCGCCGGAGTACTCGGTGTACGGGAGCAGCAGGGCGAGCAGGACCACGGAGCCGACGTAGAAGAGGCCCACGCGCCACATGATCGAGTTGATCGCCTTGGGCATGATCTTCTCGGGGTTCTCGGTCTCGCCCGCGGCGACGCCGCAGAGCTCGACGGAGGCGTACGCGAAGACGACGCCCTGGATGACCAGGAGCATCGGGAGCACGCCCGACGGGAAGATGCCGCCGTTGTCGGTGATGTTGGCGAGGCCCGGGGTGTGGCCGCCGATGTCGTGGCTGGTGGCGACGAGGTAGATGCCGACGATCAGGAAGATCGCGAGGGCGGCGACCTTGACGAGGGAGAACCAGAACTCCATCTCGCCGAAGTACTTCACCGAGATCAGGTTCGCGGTGAGGACGACGGCCAGGGCGATGAAGGCGAGCACCCACTGGGGGACGTCGGTGAACATCGACCAGAAGTGCGCGTAGGTCGCGGCGGCCGTGATGTCGGCCACGGTGGTCGTGGACCAGTTGAGGAAG
>NZ_JBEXKC010000088.1:0-27645 GCF_040609475.1 Streptomyces sp. NPDC004667
GACGGCAGGCTCTGCCGGACACCGTGGTCATGCCGTTCACGGCACCCGAAGGCACAGCCCTCGGACGCGTGCCCGGACTGCGGCCCGGAGCGGGGGCCGGACTGCGGACCGGACCGGGGTCCGGCCGGGTGCTGGGCCGGTACGGCGGGCGCGGTGGCGGCCGTACGGTGGCCCGCGCGGCGGGCCTCGATCATCGCGACGGCCCGCTCCGGGAGCCACGCGGAGGCGGTGCCGCTCTCGTCGCCGCCCTCGAAGAGGTGCGGGGCCAGCTGCGCCTGGAGGTCGGCGGGGGTGGGACGCAAGGTGGCGTCCATCTGCATGCAGGAGTCGATGAGCGGCCGCAGCTCGTCGGGCAGGCCCTCCAGGTTGGGGCCCTCGCGCAGCAGCATGAACACCGTCTCGACGGGGTTGGCCCCGTGGTACGGCGGGTGCCCGGTCGCGGCGAAGACGAGGGTGGAGCCGAGCGAGAAGATGTCGCTGGCACCCTTGACGCTGCGCGAGTCCTTCGCCTGCTCGGGCGACATGTAGGCGGGGGTGCCGACGGCCACGTTCGTCATGGTCAGGCGGGTGTTGGAGACCCCGCTCGCGATGCCGAAGTCGATCACGCGCGGGCCGTCCTCGACGACGAGCACGTTGGAGGGCTTCAGGTCGCGGTGGACCAGGCCCGCGCCGTGGATGGACTGGAGGGCCTCGGCGATGCCGGCCGCGAGCCACCGTACGGCCTGGGCGGGCATGGGCCCGCACTCGTTGACGATCTCCTCCAGGGAGGGCGCCGGGACGTACGCGGTGGCCAGCCACGGGACGGCGGCCCGCGGGTCGGCGTCCACGACGGCGGCCGTGTAGAACCCGGAGACGGCGCGCGCCGCCTCCACCTCGCGGGTGAAGCGCACCCGGAACAGCTGGTCCTCGGCGAGCTCGGTGCGCACCGTTTTGATGGCCACCCTGCGGCCGGATGCCGACCGTGCGAGATAGACCAGCCCCATGCCGCCGGCGCCGAGCCGTCCCAGCACCTCGAAGGGGCCGATCCGTCTCGGGTCGTGCTGCGTCAGCTGCTCCACCACTCGCCTCCACACCTCCCCGTACGGGTCACCTGCCGGACCCGCTCCACCTCACCGCGGGCGGGGCCCGCGGTGGCGCATGCTCGATTCTGTCAGGCCCGCGCCCGGTCCGGCCCCGGCTCCCGCCCCCGCCTTCACGCGCCGGTCTTCACCCGGGGCTCCGACAGCAGTCCGAACACGGCTCCTTGATTGTCGGCGACGACCGCGATCCGCCCGTACGGCGTGTCGAACGGGTCGGCCGTGACGCGTCCGCCGAGCCGCTGGACGGTGGCGGCGGACTGGTCGCAGTCGGGGACGGCGAAGTAGGCGAGGAAGTGCGCCGGCATGATCTCCGGGAACGCGTCGGTGATCAGGGTGCGGCCGAGGACGGCGGTGTCGGAGCCGGGGGCCGCGCCGGGCGGGGACCAGACGCGGTAGGCGATGCCGGTCTCGGGGTCGTCCTGGTCCTCGGGGACGTAGCCGAAGACCTTGGCGTAGAAGGCGTCGACGGCGTCCCGGGCCCGGGTGTAGACCTCGGACCAGCAGTACGTGTACGGCTCCTGCTGGGCGTCGAAGCCGTGGTGGGTGCCGGGCTGCCAGAGGCCGAAGACGGCGCCGCCGGGGTCGGCGGCCATCGCGGCCGTGCCGTAGGGGCCCACGGGCTGCGGGTCCATGACCATCTGGCCGCCGGCGGCGCGGATGCGCTGGGCGCAGGCGTAGGCGTCGGTGGTGTACAGGTACACGCCCCAGACGGTGGGCATGCGGCCGTCGGGCTTGGGGGCGAGGGCGGCGATGTTGCGGCCGCGGCTGTAGGCCTGGGTGTAGTTGCCGTACGCGGGCCCCGCGCTGTCGCCGAAGGTCCACCCGAAGAGCTCACCGTAGAACCGCTTGCCCGCCTCGACGTCGGGCAGCGAGGCGTCGACCCAGCAGGGCGAGCCTTCCGCGAATGCGGCCATGGGGCGGATTCCCTTCCGTTGCCGGGATCGTACTGTTTTCGTGCGTAACAGACATGATCCGCACGAAAACTTGTCCACAGCCTGTTGATAAGACTATTCGGGGGATACGCCACGATACGGGTGGACCCGTACGGACCGCACGCCCGGGTCCGGCGGCCCGCACCGGCCGGGACCGCACGCCGCCGTGCCCGTACCGGCCCCCGGCACGGGTGGGCGCACCCCGGCCGGAATTCGCCGCCCGGCGCTCCACACGGGCGCTTCCCCCCAGGTCGGCGGGTGCGTAACCCCATTTGCAGGCGGCCGAATAGCGCGCCGATCCCCCCTCGGTAAGCTGACGGCATGACAGGACAAGTACGCACCGTCGACGGGCGTGTCGCCGGCCGGCGCGGCCAGGCGACGCGGCAGAAGCTGCTCGACTGCCTCAGTGAGATGCTCAGCTCCTCGCCGTACCGCGACGTCAAAGTGATCGACGTCGCCCGCAAGGCCGGTACCTCCCCCGCGACCTTCTACCAGTACTTCCCGGACGTCGAAGGCGCCGTCCTGGAGATCGCCGAGGAAATGGCCACGGAGGGCGCGCAGTTGACCGCGCTCGTCGAGGGCCGCAACTGGGTCGGCAAGGCCGGCTGGGCGACCGCCGAGGAACTCGTCGAGGGATTCCTGGACTTCTGGCGCCGCAACGACGCCATCCTGCGGGTGGTCGATCTGGGCGCGGCCGAGGGCGACAAGCGGTTCTACAAGATCCGCATGAAGATCCTGAACTCCGTCACCAACTCCCTCACGGAGTCGATGAAGGAGCTCCAGGCCAAGGGCAAGGTCGACAAGGACCTCAGTCCGGCGGCCATGGCGGGATCACTGGTCGCGATGCTGGCCGCGGTCGCCTCGCACCAGAAGGGGTTCCAGACCTGGGGCGTCAAGCAGGCCGAACTCAAGCCCAACCTGGCGCTGCTCGTGCACCTCGGCATCACCGGGAAGAAGCCCACCAAGTGACGGCGGACCCTCACCGAGGGTCCGCCGGCCTTGCCCGCCCGTCCGTCCGCCCGCCCGTTCCGCCCGTCCGCCCGCCCGTCCGTCCATCACGGCTGCGATATCAGCGCCGCCGGCGCTGCCGGCGCCGCTAGCGCCGCTAGCGCCGCTCCAGACGGAACAGCCTGATCTCGCGCTCGATGCGCGCCTGGTACGTCGCGTACGGCGGCCAGAACCTCAGCACCGCCTGCCACGCCGCCGCGCGCTCGGCCCCCTCCAGCAGCCGCGCCCGCACGGCGATGTCCCGCCCCTGCCAGTTCACGTCCGCGTCCGGATGCTTGAGCAGGTTCCCGGTCCAGGCCGGGTGGCCGGGGCGGCCGAAGTTGGAGCCGATCAGCAGCCAGCTCACGCCTCCGTCCTCCGGCATGCACGCGAGCGGCGTGGTCCGTGGTTCACCCGTCTTCGCACCCTTCGCGGTGAGGATCACCCCGGGCAGCATCCGGGCGCTGAGCAGCACCTTTCCACGGGTCAGGCGGTGCACCGCCTTGTCCATGGCGGGGATGAAGTGGGGTGCGATCCTGGCGAACAGGAGGGTCGAGGAGACCTTCTGGATCAGCTTGACGCCGGGAGCCATCAGACGGCCACCCTTTCGTTGCCGGTCGTACCGGAGGTCGGGGCGGTCGGGGCGGTCGGGGCGAAGAGCCCGGACCGCTGCGCGGCGTGGGCGCGGAGCCGGTGGACGGGGCCGAAGAGCAGCTCGTCGGCGGCCGCCCGCTTGAAGTACAGGTGGGCGTCGTGCTCCCAGGTGAACCCGATGCCGCCGTGCAACTGGATGGCCTCGCCCGCCGTGGCCCGCAGGGCCTCCAGGGCCTGGGCCAGGGCGAGTGCGCCCTGGTCCTGGTCCCAGGCGGCGTAGTAGGCGGCGGAGCGCGCCGCCTGGATCTGTACGTAGAGGTCGGCGAGACGGTGCTTGACCGCCTGGAAGGAGCCGATGGGCCGGCCGAACTGCTCGCGCCGGCGCACGTGCTCGACGGTACGGTCCAGCGCCCGGTCCGCCGCGCCGACCGCCTCGGCGGCCAGGACGACGGCGGCCGTGCGTCCGGTGGCGGCGAGGGCGGGCAGCGGGTCGGCGTCCTCCTCGCCGAGCAGCTCCGCCGGTACGTCGCGCAGCTGGACCCGGCCTTGGGGGCGGGTCTCGTCGAGGGTGGGCTGCCGTGTGCGTACGAGGCCGGGCGCGTCGGCCCGTACCAGGAACAGCAGGGTCCGGCTGCGGGCGAAGCCTCCGGTGTGCGCGGCGACGAGCAGCAGGTCGGCGCTGTGGCCGTCGAGCACCTGGGCGACCTCTCCGTAGAGCCGCCAGGCGGGGTCCCCCGAGGGGGCGCTCGTGGGGTCGCTCGTGGGGTCGCTCGCGGCGGGGGCGCTCCCGGCGGCGCGCGCCTGGACCCCGCCCGCGCGCCCCCCGCCCGCCCAGTCGCCCGGGGCGTTCTCGCCGGTCAGCCCCAGGGCGGTGGCCAGGGCGGGACCCGCGACCGCGAGCGCCGCCGTCCGCTCCCCCGCCGCGAGCGGGGGCAGCAGCGCGGCGCGCTGGGCCGCGGTGCCGAGGGCCGCGACCAGCGGGACGGCGAGCGCGGCGGTGGCGAGCAGGGGGGAGGGCAGCAGGGCGCGGCCGGTCTCCTCGCAGGCCAGGGCCAGGTCGGCGGGGGTGCAGCCGACGCCGCCGTACTCCTCGGCGACGGCGATGCCCGGCAGGCCCAGCTCCCGGGCGAGCCGCTGCCACAGCTCCCGGTCGTACCCGGTGTCGGTCCGGGCGGCGGCCTTGACCTCGTCGGGGCCGCAGCGTTTGCCCAGGATCTCGCGCAGGGTACGGCGTATCTCGTCCTGCTCCGCGGTGAAGGCGGCGTCCATCGTCGGGCTCCTCCCGGGGGCACCTCCCGGCGGTGGCCGGGGGGTGGATCTGACGGGGCGTCATGTTAGGCCGCGGGGGCCCAGATGCACAGGGCCCGGACGGCACGCGCTCTAGCATCTGACGTATCGTCAGATGTACCGTCCCCCCATGCCTGGACCCACACCCGGACCCACCTCCGGCCCCCTGTCCCGCGCACCCGAACCCCGCCCCCGCCGCCGGGTCGCGGTGGCCGGGGTCGCGCTCTCGGAATGCGGCCGGGTCGACGGCCCGACCCCCTACGCCCTGCACGCACAGGCCGCCCGGCGGGCCCTGGCCGACTCCGGCCTGGACCGCTCCGTCATCGACGGCTTCGCCTCGGCCGGCCTGGGCACCCTCGCGCCCGTCGAGGTGGCCGAGTACCTGGGCCTGCGCCCCACCTGGGTGGACTCCACCTCCGTCGGCGGCTCGACCTGGGAGGTCATGGCCGCCCACGCCGCCGACGCCATCGCGGCGGGGCACGCCAACGCCGTGCTGCTGGTCTACGGATCCACCGCCCGCGCCGACATCAAGGCCCGCCGCCGCACCTCGAACCTCTCCTTCGGCGCCCGGGGGCCGCTGCAGTTCGAGGTCCCGTACGGCCACACGCTGATCTCCAAGTACGCGATGGCCGCGCGCCGCCACATGCACGAGTACGGGACGACCCTGGAGCAGCTCGCCTCGGTGGCCGTCCAGGCCCGCGCGAACGCGGCCACCAACCCGGACGCGATGTTCCGCACGCCGCTGACCGTGGACGAGGTCCTCTCCTCGGAGATGATCGCCGACCCCTTCACCAAGCTGCACTGCTGCATCCGCTCGGACGGCGGCTGCGCGGTGCTCCTGGTGGCGGAGGACCTGGTGCCCGACACGGCGAAGACCCCGGTGTGGGTACTGGGCACCGGTACCTCCGTCTCGCACACCACGATGTCGGAGTGGGCGGACTTCACCGTCTCCCCGGCGGCCGTCTCGGGCCGCCTGGCCTTCGAACGCGCCGGCCTGACCCCGGCGGACGTGGACCTCGCGCAGATCTACGACGCCTTCACGTACATGACCCTGGTGACCCTGGAGGACCTCGGCTTCTGCGCGAAGGGCGAGGGCGGGGCCTACGTGGAGAAGGGCCGCCTGCTGCGGGAGGGCGAGCTCCCCGTCAACACGGACGGGGGCGGCCTGTCGGCCTGCCATCCGGGGATGCGCGGCCTGTTCCTGCTGGTCGAAGCCGTACGCCAACTGCGTGGCGAAGCGGGCCCGGACCGCCAGGTCACCAAACCGGGCGGCCGACTCCCGGAGGTGGCCCTGGCGTCGGGCACAGGAGGCTGGTTCTGCTCCTCGGGCACGGTGATCCTGGGGCGGGGGTAGGGGGTGGGGTCGGGGAGCGGGCGGGGCTCTGCCGGGTGGGGGCTTCGCGTGCCGATCCCGGCCGGGGGTGGGCGGTGCTCCCTTGGCCCGGATCGGGGGAGGGCTGGGGGCGTCCCGCCAGTCCACTGTCCTTCCCTGATACCGACCAGCGCGAGTCCCGCCGCCCCCCGACCCCGACCAACCGACCACCCCACCCCGAGTCACCCCACCCCCGCAGGCCGGTCCCGGTCCAGGGCAGGGGCGGGGCCCAGGGTGAAGCCGCAGATTTCCATCCCGGCGAACGATGCGTGATCCAGGTCTAGTTGGAGCCACAGGCCGGGCGCCGCGTCGTCGTCGAAGTGGATCCAGGCGCTGTCGGCGCGGCCGGCCGGGGCCGTTCGGAGGTAGGCGCAGGCCGCGCTGCACCGGCACCACCCGTGGAAACGCAGTGCCGCCAGAGCCCGGGCCAGGGCGGGCTCGCCCTCGGCGACCAGGGCCGTGTCCAGGAACGACACCAGTGCGGGATAGACATCGGCAAGCAGCGGCGGCTCGGTCTCGCTCACTCGGCCAGGTTAGCCACCCCCGGCGCCCTCAGCCCCCGGAGCGCGAACGCGGCGTTCACGACGTACCCCGGACGGACGGCCGTCGGCGTGAACGCGTACGAGGACTTTTGGCCTCCGCCCCCGGACGGCTACGTTCGGGGCATGGACCTCTTGCGCTACGTCGCCTTCAGCACCGACCCGCGGGGCGGGAACCCGGCGGGTGTGGTGCTCGACGCCACCGGCCTCGACGAGGCGACGATGGCCGCCACCGCGGCGGAAGTCGGCTACTCGGAGACGGCGTTCGTCGTTCCGCGCCAGGACGGCGCCTTCGACATCCGCTACTTCAGCCCGAAGGCCGAGGTGCCCTTCTGCGGGCACGCCACGATCGCCACCGCCGTCGCCCACGCACGCCTGCACGGCGCCGGTGACCTGCTGCTGCACACCCAGGCCGGCCCGGTCCCGGTGACCACCTCGGTCGGCCCGGACGGCGACGTCACGGCCACGCTGGTGAGTGTGGAGCCGCGTACGGAGGACCTCGCGGAGGCCGACCTGGCCGAGCTGCTGGCCGCGCTGCGCTGGTCCCCCGCCGATCTCGACCCGGCCCTGCCGCCGCGGGCGGCGTACGCGGGTGCCTGGCATCCGGTGATCGCGGCGGGGAGCCGGGAGCGGCTCGCCGACCTGGACTACGACCGGGCCGCGCTGGCCGGGCTGATGGCGCGCCGCGGCTGGACCACGATCACCCTCGTGCGGCGCGAGTCGGAGTCGGTCTTCCACGCCCGGAACCCGTTCCCGCCCGGCGGTGTGGTCGAGGACCCGGCGACGGGCGCGGCGGCCGCGGCCCTCGGCGGCTACCTGCGCGCCCTCGGCCTGATCGACACCCCGGCCCGGCTGACCGTCCACCAGGGTGTGGACATGGGCCGCCCGAGCCTGATCACGGTCGGGGTACCGGCGGACCCGGCGGCGGGCATCGAGGTCACGGGCACGGCAGTACCCATCCCCTGACGGGCCGCCGGCCCCCGGGCGCAGGCCCCCGACCGCCCCTCCCTACCAGGTCAGGGCGTCCAGCGGGCGCCCGTCGGGGCTGATGCGGAGGTCGTGGTGGGTGTGGTCGAGGTCGATCAGCCTGATGTGGGACGCGTCCGTCCAGGTGGCCTGCAGGACGCCCCGGGGGTAGCCGGCGGCGTACTCGGCGACCGGGTGGCGGCGGGTGTTCGGGAAGCGGCCCGCGTCCACGTAGATCCGCCAGACCGGGTCGCCCAGGCCGAGGCCCCGTTCCACGACGAGGCGGCGGCCGGATCCGTCGGGGGCGGGGACGTCCCACTCCCGGTCCGGGAAGGGATCGGAGACCACCGCGTACGCGGGGACGGCGAGCACGCCCAGCACGGCCGTCCCGGCCAGCGCGAGCCCCGCGCCCTTGCGGACGTCGGCCCGGCGGGAGGCGAGCAGGGCCGCTCCGGCGAGGCAGACGGCGGCCAGGCAGGCGAGCAGGACGGGGTGGTCCATCTCGGCCAGCAGGGCGAGGCCTCCGGGCCGGTCGCAGAAGGGGACGACGGCCGCCGCGGCGCCCGCCGTCACGGCGAGGGCGCCCAGCGCCCGCGCCGCAACTCTGTGCATGTCCATGGCCAAGCACCCTAATGCCGGAACCCGAACGCTCCACCGGGTCACGGCACTAGCCTGGCCGCATGACCAGCGACTTCCACACCACCCTGCACTCCCTGCGGGTATGGGACACCGAGCTCCCCGGCTTCGACCCGGCGGCCGCTCCCGACGGGCCGCTGGCCCTGTTCCGGGAGTGGTTCGTCCAGGCCGCCCGGTCCGGGCAGGCCGAACCGCACACCATGAGCCTGGCGACGGTGGACGCCGAGGGGCGGCCCGATGTCCGGATCCTGATGCTGCACGACGCCGACGAGCGCGGCTGGCACTTCGCCTCGCACGCCACCAGCGCCAAGGGGCGCCAGCTGGCGCGGCACCCGCAGGCGGCGCTGTGCTTCTACTGGCCCGCGGTGGGCCGGCAGGTGCGGATCCGGGGCCGGGTCGTGGCCTGCGGGCCCGAGGAGAGCCGGGCGGACCTGGCGGTGCGCTCGCGCGGGGCGCTGGCGGCCGCGCTGACCGGCCGGCAGAGCGAGGTGCTGGACTCGGCGCAGGAGCTGGTGCGGGCCTCGGCGGCGGCGTGGGAGCGGGCCGGAGCCGAACCGGACGCGCCCGCGCCGACCTGGACCCGGTACGTGCTCGATCCCGTCGAGGCGGAGTTCTTCCAGGGGGACGCCGCCCGGCGCCACGTCCGCCTGCGCTACCGGCGCACCGCCGGCGGGGCGTGGGAGCGGGAGCTGCTCTGGCCGTAGACGCCTTCCGGCGGTACGGGGTCAGGCCGCGCGGAAGACGGCGACGCGGACGCCCTCCGCCGCCTCCCGGAAGGTGACCTCCAGGGGCATGCCGATGCGCAGGGCGTCGTGCGGGCAGTCGACGACCTCCGTCATCATCCGGGGCCCTTCCGCGAGGTCGACGACGGCGGCCACGTACGGGACGCGCCCGCCGAAGGGCGGGAGGTCGTTGCGGTGGACCACCGACCAGGTGTAGAGGCTGGCCCGGCCGCTCGCCTCCTCCCAGGCGACCCGCTCCTCGCCGGCCCAGCAGAAGGGGCAGAACTCGCGCGGGTAGTGGTGGGCGCGCCCGCAGTCGGCGCAGCGGCGCAGCAGGAGCCGGTCGGCCGCGGCGGCGTCCCAGTAGGGGCGGGTGAACTCGTCCGGCTCCGGGAGGTCGTGGCGCGGGGTGCTCACAGGAGGATTCCGATCGTCGCGTCGAGGGACCAGGTCTGCCAGGCCATGGCGAAGAGGGCGACGAGCGAGATGAGCGCCATCATCGCGTTCTGGCCCTGCTCGGCCCAGTCGTGGATCATCAGCACCAGGTAGAGCAGGTTCAGCAGCAGTCCGCCGATCAGGGCCACCGGGGTCAGGAAGCCGAGCACCAGGCCCAGGCCCAGGGCGAGTTCGGCGTAGACGACGATGTACGCCATCAGTTTCGGGCGGGGCCGGACGACCTTGTCGAAGCCGCTCCGCACGAAGGGCCAGCGGTGCTTCCCGGCGACGTCGGCGGCCCAGGCGATGCCGGTGCCGCGCTCGAACCAGCCCTTCTTGTCCTTGTGGCGCCAGCTCTCCAGCCACCACAGGCCGAGCCCGATGCGCAGCACGGCGAGCCACTCGGCGCCGCTGAGCCAGATGGTCTGCATCCCTCACCCACCCACTCGACCCACTGATCTGACGGTACGTCAGTTCAGCGGATCGGCGGCGATCCCGCAAGGGGGCTGCGGGGCGGGGCACCGGACCGTGCGCGGCCAGCGGGCTCAGGGGCAGGCGGGCTCAAGGGCGGCCGGGCTCAAGGGCGGGCGGGCTCAGGGGTGGGCGGGCTCAGGGGTGGGCGAACAGCCTCCCGTACCCGGCGATACCGCCGGTCTCCGCGCCCGCCGCCCGCAGCGCGGCCCACAGCAGGACCTGGTTCGCGCTCAGGACCGGCCGGCCGAGGGTGGCCTCCAGGGCCGCGATCGCCCCGACGGCGCGGAAGCCGTTCCCGCCGATCACCACCGCCTCGGCGGCGTCGGGCACGCGCGGCGCCACCCAGTCGTGCAGGGCCGCGGGGCCGATCCGCCGCTGCTCACGGGGGAGCCCGCACGGGGCGGCGTAGACGACCTCGAACCCGCAGTCCTCGTAGTAGCCGCGCCCCAGGTCGCTGAGGGTGTCGTCGAACCACGGCGGGTCCACGAGGGCGATCCGCCCGGCCCCCACCGCCCGCAGGGCCAGGGCCGCCGCGGCGCAGGTGGCGACCACCGGCAGCCCGTGGGTCCGCTCCCCCAGCCGGGCCAGCATGTGCCCCTCGCCGCGCGGCCCGATGACGTAGGCGGAGGAGGTGAAGGCGTAGGCGATCGCCGCCACCGGCGCCGCGGCGAGCAGCGCGGCGGCCTCGTCCACGCCCGGGGGCTCGGCGAAGGCGCGTACGGGGGCCAGCGGCAGGACCGGGTCCATGGCGCCCCCGCGCCCCGTCGCCGCGAACGGCACCCGGGCGGTGTGCAGGCCCACGTCGGCCGGGGCCATGGCGCGCAGCTCCGACTCTGGGCCGACGTCGGCGTGCGGGGTGAGGATTCCGAGGCGGACGCGTACGTCCCACCCGTCGGGCTGCCACATCGCGCGTTCCTCTCGGGGACGGGCCGGGGCCCTCCACTGTGGCAGTGCGGCGGCCCGGCGGTCGCGCAGCAACGCCGGGAGGGGCGTCCGGGCGGCCGTGATCGATCCGCAATCGTTTCCCTCCTCGTCCGAGACCCATCAACGCTGTGTGTCGATACGATCACTGCTCATGTCCGAGCCCGACCTGACCATCACCGAGCCCCGCCCCGTGTACGTGATCGGCGCGGGCCCCGGCGGCCTCGCCGTCGCCGCCGCGCTGCGCGCCCGGGGGGTGCGCGCGGTGGTCGTCGAGAAGTCCGGCTCCGTCGGCGCCTCCTGGCGGGGGCACTACGAGCGGCTGCGCCTGCACACCACCCGGCGCCTGTCGGCGCTGCCGGGGCTGGCGATACCGAGGCGTTTCGGGCGCTGGGTCGCGCGGGCGGACGTGGTGCGCTACCTGGAGAAGTACGCGGAGTTCCACGCCCTGGAGCTGGTCACGGGCGTGGAGGTGACCCGGATCGAGCGGGCCGCCGACGGGGAGGGCTGGACCCTGCACGCCTCGGGCGGGCGGATGCTGGCCGCCGGGGCCGTGGTCGTGGCCACCGGTTTCAACCACACGCCGGCGCTCCCCGACTGGCCGGGCCGCGAGGAGTACGCCGGGCGGCTGCTGCACGCCGCCGCCTACCGGGAGCCGGGGCCGTACGCCGGGCAGGACGTGCTCGTCGTGGGGGCCGGGAACACCGGCGCCGAGATAGCCGTGGACCTGGTGGAGGGCGGGGCCGCGCGGGTGCGGCTGGCGGTGCGCACCGCCCCGCACGTCGTACGCCGCTCCACGGCCGGGTGGCCGGCGCAGCGCACGGGGATCCTCGTACGGAGGCTGCCGGTGCGGCTCGTGGACCGGCTGGGCGCGCTGGTCGCGCGGGCCTCGGTCCCGGACCTGTCGGCGTACGGGCTGCCGCGGCCCTCGGCCGGCCTGTACAGCAGGGTGCGGCAGGGGGCGATCCCGGTGCAGGACGTGGGCCTGATCGAGGCGGTGCGCCGGGGCCGGGTGGAGCCGGTGGCGGCCGTGGCCTCCTTCGACGGGGACGGGGTGGTGCTGGCGGACGGTACGCGGATCACCCCGGACGCGGTGATCGCGGCGACGGGTTACCGGCGGGCCCTGGAGGGCCTGGTGGGCCACCTCGGCGTACTGGACGGGCGCGGACGCCCCCTCGCCCACGGGCCCCGCACCCCGGCCGGGGCGCCCGGCCTGTACTTCACCGGGTTCACGAACCCCATCAGCGGCATGCTCCGCGAGCTGGCCCGGGACGCGGAGCGGATCGCGCGGGCCCTGTCCCGGCGGCGGGGGCGGCGGCGGTCGTCCGTCTAGGCCGAAACGGGCCTGGACCGCGCCCGAGGACCTCTGCCACCGTTCAGGCACACACATCACCTCCACCACCTTTCCTGCGCATCCCTGTTCCTGACGGCGCGTCAGTTCAGTAATCTGACAACGCGTCAGCTATGGATTCGTCGAGGTTCATCGAGCAGGAGCGGGCGGAACGATGCTTGGATCTACTCACGGCACCCTCACCACCGACTTCCGCGCACGGGTCGAGGCCTGCGGGGAGACCCCCAGGACGGCCGTCCACTCCACGGCGGCACCCTCCGACGGGGACGCGGCCGAGCTGGACGTCAGCGGACGGCCCCTGTACTCCGATGTGCCCGACCTGGACCGGTTCTTCCGGCCCGAGTCCGTGGCGGTCGTCGGCGCCTCCGACGCCGACGGCAGACCCAACACCGGCATCACGCGGCAGCTCATCGGCTGGGCCGGGCGCGTCGGCGCCCGTATCCACCCCGTGCACCCCACCCGCGCCACCGTCTTCGGGCTGCCCTGCCACGCGTCCGTGGCCGACCTGCCGGAAGAGGTGGACCTCGCCGTCCTGCTCGTCTCGGACCCGGTCCCCGTCATCGAGCAACTCGCCGACACCAAGGTGAAGTTCGCGGTGGCCTTCGCCTCGGGCTTCGCCGAGACCGGTGAAGCGGGAGCCGCCGCGCAGGCCCGCCTGACCGCCGCCGTCCAGCGCTCCGGCCTGCGCCTGCTGGGCCCGAACACCAACCTCAACGCCTTCGAGGAGTTCCGCGAGGACCTCGACGGCCCCGCCATCGCCCTCATCACCCAGTCCGGCCACCAGGGCCGCCCCGTCTACACCCTCCAGGAGCTCGGCATCCGCCTGTCCCACTGGGCGCCGACGGGCAACGAGGCCGACCTGGAGACCTCCGACTTCATCTCCTACTTCGCCGAGCGGCCCGAGGTCGGGGCCATCGCCTGTTACGTCGAGGGCCTCAAGGACGGCCGCCAGTTCCTCCTGGCCGCCGACCGGGCCGCCCGCAACGGCGTCCCCGTCGTCGCCGTCAAGGTGGGCCGCACCGAGACCGGCGCCCGTACGGCCGCCTCCCACACAGGCAAGCTCACCGGGGCCGACACCGTGGTGGACGCCGCCATGCGGCAGTTCGGCGTGATCCGCGTCGACGGGCTCGACGAGCTGCAGGACACCGCCGCCCTCCTCGCGCGGGCCCGCGCGCCCCGGGCCGACGGGGTCGTCGTCTACTCCATCTCCGGCGGCACCGGCGCCCACTTCTCCGACCTCGCCACCGAGGCGGGCCTCACCCTGCCCACCCTCTCCGAGGCCAAGCAGCGGGAACTGCACCAGTGGATCCCCGAGTACCTGGGCGTGGCCAACCCCGTCGACAACGGCGGCCACCCCGTCGGCGACTGGCGCGGCCGCAAGATCATCGACGCGATCCTGGCCGACCCCTCCGTGGGCGTCCTGATCTGCCCGATCACCGGCCCCTTCCCGCCGATGAGCGACAAGCTCGCCCAGGACCTGGTGGACGCGGCGGAAGCCACCGACAAGCTCGTCTGCGTCATCTGGGGCTCCCCCATCGGCACCGAGGAGGCCTACCGCACCACCCTGCTGGGCTCCTCCCGCGTGGCCACCTTCCGCACCTTCGGCAACTGCATCACCGCCGTCCGCGCCTACCTCGGCCACCACCGCTTCACCGCCTCCTACCGCTCCCCCTTCGACGACGCCCCCCGCACCCCCTCCCCGTCCTTCCGCAAGGCCCAGGCCCTGATGCGGCCCGGCCAGCAGCTCAGCGAACACGCGGCCAAGCAGCTCCTGCGCGCCTACGGGATCCGGGTCCCCCGCGAGCAGCTCGTCACCAGCGCGGCGGCGGCCGTCCGGGCCGCCGGCCTGGTCGGCTACCCGGTGGTCATGAAGGCCTCGGGACCCCAGCTCGGCCACAAGACGGAACTGGGCCTGGTCAAGATCGGCCTCACCTCGGCGAGCCAGATCCGCGACGCGTACCGGGAACTCACCGACATCGCCCGCTACGAGAACATCCCGCTGGACGGGGTCCTGGTCTGCCAGATGGTCGAGCGGGGCGTCGAGATGGTCGTCGGCGTCACCCAGGACGACCTCTTCGGCCCCACCGTGACCGTCGGTCTCGGGGGAGTCCTGGTGGAGGTCCTGCACGACGCGGCGGTCCGCGTACCGCCCTTCGGGGAGGACCAGGCCCGCCACATGCTGACCGAACTGCGCGGCCACCCGCTCCTGGAGGGGGTCAGGGGCGCACCCCCGGCCGACGTGGACGCGCTGGTGGAGGTCATCCTCCGGGTCCAGCGGATGGCACTGGAGCTGGGTGACGTCCTGTCCGAACTGGACGTCAACCCCCTGATGGTCCTCCCCCGGGGCCAGGGGGCGGTAGCCCTGGACGCCCTGGCCGTCTGCCGCTGACCTGGCCGGTCGTTCCCCGAACCCCGGGGCTGCGCCCCGGACCCCCGCGCCTCAAACGCCGGCGGGGCTGGATTTGGCTGCGCCCGGCCGGGGGCGGGGACGGGGTGGGGTGTTGGCCGGGACGTAAAACGTGATTTGTTGGCGCGCGGCGCCGATGCAGGACCGGAGGCCCGGACAGGGCGCCATAAATCATGCAGTCCCGGACGACACCCCACCCCGGCACCGACCCCGGCCACCCCCGACCCCGCCCAACCACGCCAACCCCGAACGGAGTCCACCGTGGACGAGGTCCTGCACCGCCTGGAGGGCGGCGTCTCCTGGATCACCCTCAACCGCCCCGAGGCCATGAACGCCGTCACCTGGGAGCAGCGCGAGTACGTCATCACCCTGCTCGCCGAGGCCTCCGCCGACCCCGCCGTACGGGCCGTCGTCCTGACCGCCACCGGCAACGGCTTCTGCGCGGGCGCCGACCTCCGCAGCCAGCCCCCCACCGCGCCGCAGGCCCCCCGCATCGCCGGCGACGTCTCCCGCATGATCCGCCTCGGCGCACAGCGCCTGATCACGGCGGTGCTCGACTGCGAGAAGCCCGTCATCGCCGCGGTCAACGGCACCGCCGCCGGCATCGGCGCCCACCTCGCGCTCGCCTGTGACCTGGTGATCGCCGCCGAAGGCGCCCGCTTCATCGAGGTGTTCGTCCGCCGCGGCCTCGTCCCCGACGGCGGCGGCGCCTACCTCCTGCCCCGCCTCCTCGGCCCGCAGAAGGCCAAGGAGCTGCTGTTCTTCGGCGACGCCGTCCCCGCCGAGGAGGCGGCCCGCCTCGGCCTCGTCAACAAGGTGGTCCCCGCCGACGGGCTGGAGGCCGCCGCCCGCGCCTGGGCCGAGCGCCTCGCGCAGGGCCCGACCCGCGCCCTGGCGCTGACCAAGCAGCTGGTCAACGCCTCCCTGGACGGCGACCGGGCGACCGCACTGGCGGCCGAGGCCACGGCCCAGGAGCTGAACATGACCACGGCCGACGCGAACGAGGGCGTGGCCGCCTTCAAGGAGCGCCGCACGCCCGAGTACCGGGGCCGCTGAATCCCGGCCGGCCCCCTACATCTGCGGGTCCGGCCTCAGCAGGGCGAACACCGCGCCGGCCGGGTCGGAGGCCCACGCGATCCGTCCGACCGCCGGCACGTCCACGGGCGGCATCAGTACCTCGCCGCCCCCGCCCTCGACGGCGGTGACGGTGGCGTCCACGTCGGCGACGTTGAAGTAGGGCACCCAGCGCGGCACGATGGACGATCCCCCGCCCGCGCCCTCGCCCTGCGGGGCGACGCCGCCGAAGGAGCCCTCCTGCTGGTCGCCGTCGGCGATGCTGAGCACCCGGTACAGCATGCCGGGGGTCTGCATCTCCGCGGCCCGCCACCCGAACAGGCCGCGGTAGAAGGCGATGTCCGCGACCGGGTCCGGCACGTGCAGCTCCACCCACACCAGGGAGTTCACGTCGGAGGCCAGGCCCAGGCCGCCGGTCTTGCCGGGCTGCCAGCAGGCGAACTCCACGCCCTGCGGGTCGGTGAACTGGGCCAGCCAGCCCTCCCCCATGACGTCCGCCGGTTCCATCCGCACGCTCCCGCCCCCGGCCCGGACCGCTTCGGCGGTGGCGCGGGCGTCGGGGGTCTGGAAGTGCACCATCCAGGCGGACCGGGCGCCCTCCTCGGTGAGCGGGCCGAGCGCGGCGACGGTCTTGCCCTGGAGCTGGAAGAAGCCGTACCCGCCGGCCTCGGGCCCGGCGGAGACGAACTTCCAGCCGAAGACCCGGGCGTAGAAGGCGGCGGCGGTCGCGGTGTCGGGACTGCCGAGGTCGAGCCAGTTGGGGGATCCGGTGCGGAAGTCGGTGCCGAGCATGGCTTCTCCTCCTGGGGTACGGGGACGCCGGTACGAGTCCACCCGCCACCATGCCGAGCCCCCGCGCACGGAGGCCCGTACGGGCCACGAGGGCCGGGGCGTTTCACCCGTTCGGGCGCCGCTCTTCCTATCTGACGAACCGTCAGGTTCAATCGGTGGCGTGATGGGACACGCAGGGATGGCGGCCACCGTCGTCCGATACCTCAGGTCGGCCGGCTCCCCCACCTCCACGGGGGCGGAGCCCGACCGCGTCGACGCCCTGCCCCGCCCCGACCTGCGGGCCGTCGGGGAGGACGAGCGCGCGCCGGTCAGCCCCGCCGAGTTCCGGGCCGTCCTCGGGAACTTCGCGAGCGGGGTCACCGTCATCACCGCCCCGGCGGCGGAGGGCGAGGAGGGTCCGGCGGGCTTCGCCTGCCAGTCCTTCGCCTCGCTCTCCCTGGACCCGCCCCTGGTCACCTTCATGGTGGCCCGTACGTCGACCACCTGGCCGCGGATCGCCCGCGCCGGGGTGTTCTGCGTCAACATCCTCGGGGCCGAGCAGGGCGAGCTGTGCCGGTCCTTCGCGGTGAGCGGCGCCGACAAGTTCGCCGGGGTCGCCCACCGGCCCGCGCCCGTCACCGGATCGCCCCAGCTCGACGACGTGCCCGCCTGGATCGACTGCCGGATCCACGCCGTCCACACCGGCGGGGACCACCTGATCGTGGTGGGCCGGGTCGAGGCCATGGGCGCGGCCGGCGAGGGCGACCCGCTCCTCTTCCACAAGGGCCGCTTCGGCCGCCTGGCCGACTGACGGCCCCGCGCCGTCACGCACTGCGGGGCGGGCCCGTCCGGCACCGGATGGTGGTGCCGGACGGGCCCGCCGCACGCCCTTGATCACCGCCGCTCCCGGCGGGCGGGCCTAGAAGGTGAGCACCCCGCGTGCCACCCGCCCGTGGTGGGCGTCGTCGACGGCCTTCGCGAAGTCCTCCACCGGGTAGGTCTCCGTCACCAGCTCGTCCAGCAGCAGCTTCCCCTGCCGGTACAGCTCGGCGTACAGGGCGATGTCGCGCTGGGGGCGCGAGGACCCGTACCGGCAGCCCATGATCGCCTTGTCCAGGTACAGGGACGACACGAGGAAGGACGCCTCCTCCTTGAACCCCGGCACGCCGAGCAGGACCGCCTGCCCGTGCCGGTCCAGCAGGTCGATCGCCTGCCGGATCAGCTTGACGCTGCCCACGCACTCGAAGGCGTGGTCCGTGCCCGTCGGCAGGATCTCGCGGACGGCGGCCGCGGTGTCCGCCACCGCCGAGGCGTCGATGAAGTGGGTGGCGCCGAACTGCCGGGCCACCGCCTCCTTGGCCGGGTTCGCGTCCACCGCCACGATGGTGGTGGCCCCGGCGATCCGCGCGCCCTGGAGCACGTTGAGCCCGATGCCTCCGGTGCCGATGACGACCACCGACTCGCCCCGGTCCACCCTGGCCCGGTTCAGGACGGCCCCGACGCCCGTGAGCACCCCGCAGCCGATCAGCGCGGCCGAGGTCAGCGGGATGTCCGCGGGGATCTTCACCGCCTGGACGGCCTTGACGATCGTGCGCTCCGCGAAGGCGGAGTTGGAGGCGAACTGGTAGAGCGGCTTCCCGCCGCGGGAGAACGGCTGCTGCGGCATCCCGATCGCCTTGCGGCACATGGTGGGCCGGCCCCGGTCGCAGTCGGCGCACGCCCCGCAGTTCGCGAGGGTCGACAGGGCCACGTGGTCGCCGGGCGCCACGTGGGTGACCCCCGCGCCGACCGCCTCCACCACCCCCGCGCCCTCGTGCCCGAGCACCACCGGCGGCGGGAACGGGATCGTCCCGTCGATCACCGACAGGTCGCTGTGGCACAGCCCCGCCGCACCGATCGCGACGAGCACCTCCCCCGGCCCCGGATCCCGGATCTCCAGGTCCGCGACCACCTGGGCCTGCTTGCCGTCGAACACGACGCCTCTCACCTGGGCTCCTTAGGCAGGCCGAGCACCCGCTCGGCGATGATGTTCCGCTGGATCTCGTCCGAGCCGCCGTAGATGGTGTCGGCGCGGGTGAACAGGAAGAGGCGCTGTTCCTCGTCGAGCGCCGTCCCGTACGGGTCCTGCGGCGACCAGGGGCCGGATCCGGCGGTGGCCGCCGCGCCCCGTACGGCCACGGCCAGCTCGCCGAGCCGCCGGTGCCAGCGGCCCCACAGCAGCTTGGCCACGCTCGGCGCGCCCGCGTCCCCGGCGGTCCCGGCCGTCCCGGCGGTCCCGGCTGTCCCGAGGGTGCGCAGGGCGTTCCACCGCATGGTCCGCAGCTCGGCCCACTGGCGTACGAGGTCGTCGCGCAGGGCGGGGTCGGGGGCGGCGGAGGCCGCGTAGGCGTGGATCACCCGTTCCAGTTCGGCGGCGAAGCCGATCTGCTGGACGAGGGTGGACACGCCCCGTTCGAGGGCGAGCAGGCCCATGGCGACGGTCCAGCCGTTGCCCTCCCCGCCGACGACGTCGGTGGCGACGGCGCCGTCGAAGAAGACCTCGTTGAACTCGGCGGTGCCGGACATCTGGCGGATGGGCCGGACCTCGATCCGGCCGGGCTGGTCCATGGGCACGAGGAGGAAGGACAGGCCCCGGTGGCGGCGCGAGCCGGCTTCGGTGCGGGCCAGGACGAAGCACCGGTCGGCGTCGTGGGCGAGGGAGGTCCAGATCTTCTGCCCGGTGACGCGCAGCAGCCCGTCGGCCGGGTCGCGCACGGCGGTGGTGCGCACCGCGGCCAGGTCGGATCCGGCGCCGGGTTCGCTGTAGCCCTGGCACCACAGTTCCTCGCCGCGGGCGATGGCGGGGAGGTGGCGGGCCTGCTGTTCGGGGGTGCCGTAGGCGATCAGGGTGGGGGCGAGGAGGTTCTCGCCGATGTGGCCGACCCGGCCGGGTGCGCGCAGCGCCGCGTACTCCTCGGCCCAGACGACCTGGCCGGTGAGGGAGAGCCGCTGCTGTCCGTAGGTCCCGGCGGGCAGGTCCCAGCCCGTGCCGATCCAGCCGCCGCGGCCGAGTTCGCGTTCCCAGGCGCGGCGGGTGGCCACCTCCTGGTGTTCGCTGCCGGGGCCGCCGAGGCCGACGGCCCGTTCGTAGGGGCCTGTGAGGTGTTGTGCGAGCCAGGCGCGGGCCCGGGGTCGCAGTTCCCCGTCCTCGGTCCCGAAGCTGAAGTCCACGGGCTCCCCTTCACGCGTTGGGGCGGTCCTTGGCGGCCGCCGCCCTTGCCATGGCCTCCAGTTGCGCGAGCATCGGCATCGGGTCGGTGCCGACGGTGCCGGGCAGGAAGTCGGCGATCTTCTCGGGGGTCCAGGAGCCTTCGGCGTAGCCGGCGCGCAGTTCGCGGGGCTGCGCCCAGACGGCGATCTTGGGTCCGGCGATCGTGTAGACCTGCCCGGTGATGCCCTCGCCCTTGGCGCGGTCGCTGAGGAGGTAGGTGACGAGGGCGGCGACGTCCTCGGGCTCCCCGATCTCCTTGAGCTCCATGGGGACGTTCGCGGACATGCGGGTGCGGGCGACGGGGGCGACGGCGTTGGCGGTGACCCCGTACTTGTGGAGGCCGAGGGCGGCGCTGCGGACGAGGGAGATGATCCCGCCCTTGGCGGCGCTGTAGTTCGCCTGGGCGACGGAGCCCTGGTGGTTGCCGCTGGTGAAGCCGATGAGGGTGCCGGTGCCCTGCCTGCGCATGACGGCGGAGGCGGCCCGGAAGACGGTGAAGGTGCCCTTGAGGTGGGTGGCGACGACCGGGTCCCATTCGGCTTCGGACATGTTGAACAGCATCCGCTCGCGCAGGATGCCTGCGACGCAGACGACGCCGTCGATGCGCCCGTACTCGGCGAGGGCGGTGTCGACGATGCGCTGTCCGCCCTCCATGGTGGAGATGTCGTCCGCGACGGCGACGGCCTGTCCTCCGGCGGCGGTGATCTCCTTGACCACGGCCTCGGCGACCTCGCTGGTGGGCTCGCCGCCCTCGATCCCGACGCCGTAGTCGTTGACGACGACCCGGGCGCCCTCGGCCGCGGCGGCGAGCGCCACGGCCCGGCCGATGCCCCGGCCCGCGCCGGTGACGGCGACGACCTTGCCTGCCAAGAAGTTCCCCACGTCCGGCCCCTTCCCGCGATTTCTGACGGTCCGTTAGATTCTATGACCAGTCAGATCCCTTCGCACAAGCCCCCGTTGCCCGCCGCACCGTCAGGAGCTGATGAAAACCATGAGCAGCCTGCCCGCCGAGTTCCACGAGATCGCCAAGCGCGTCAACAACTGGGGCCGCTGGGGCGCCGACGACGAGATCGGCACCCTGAACCTGATCACCGGGGAGGTCGTCCGGGCCGCCGCCGCCGAGGTCCGCACGGGCCGGCGCGTCCCGCTCGCCCTGCCGCTCAAGGAGGACGGGGTGCAGGCCGGGATGATCCCCGGGCGGATCAACCCGCTGCACACGATGGTCCAGATCAACCAGGAGCTGTTCGGTCCGGGCACGGTGGCGTGCAGCGACGACGCCGTGACGATGGGGCTCCAGTCGGCCACGCACTGGGACGCCCTGACGCACGTCTCCCACTCCGGGCGGATCTACAACGGCCGCCCGGCGTCCACGATCACCGCGCACGCGCGCGCCGAGTTCAGCGGCATCGACAAGGCCACCCCCATCGTCTCGCGCGGGGTCCTCCTCGACGTCGCCCGCGCGAAGGGCCTGGACCGGCTTCCGGGGGGTCACGCCGTCACGCCGGAGGACCTGGCGGAGGCGGAGGAGTTCGCGGGGGTGGAGGTCCGCGCGGGCGACATCGTCCTCGTCCGCACCGGCCAGGTCCAGGTCTACCTGGCGGGCGACCGGCACGGCTACGGCTTCCCGTCCCCCGGGCTCTCGGTGCGCACCCCGCAGTGGTTCCACGCCCGGGACGTGGCGGCGGTCGCGAACGACACCCTGACCTTCGAGATCTTCCCGCCGGAGATCGAGAACCTGTGGCTGCCGGTGCACGCCCTCGACCTGGTCGAGATGGGCATGCACCAGGGCCAGAACTGGAACCTGGAGGAACTGTCCACAGCCTGTGCGGAAGCCGGGCGATACTCCTTCCTCCTCTCCGCGATGCCGGAACCCTTCGTCGGCGGCACCGGCACCCCGGTGGCCCCGGTGGCGATCCTCTGACCGCCACCGCCCCCGTACCCGTTAATCCGTGGTGCACGGCCGGGGCGGGCCCCTATCGTCCGGGCACGTGACCGACTGGAACGAAATCGAAGCCGCCGACTGCGCCGCGCCCGCCGACCGGCCCCTGGAAGAACTGGTACGAGAGCTCTCCGAGGCCCTGGCCGACCCCGATCCGCGGATCCGGGACGGCGCCCCGTACTCCGTCCTCGCGTCCTGGATAGCGGGCGGGGTGATCGGCGAGGCCCGGCGGCTGGAGCTGGGTGACGAGATGGCCGCCCGCTTCGCCCATCCGCAGGTCCAGGCCCGCACCTTCGCCCCCCTCGTCCTGGACATGCTCGTGACCAGGGGGGACTTCAGGGCCGGCTGGGTGGACGCGTTCGAGCGCTGGTACCCGGCGGAGGAGGACCTGCGCGGCCACGACGCGGAGCTGGGCTGGCTCCACGCCGTCGCGCACGGGGCCGACCTGCTGGGCACGCTCGGAGCCCACCCCGAGGTGGACCCGGCGCGGATGCTGCACCTGGCCGCCGCCCGGCTGGCGGCGCCCACCGCCCACGTGTACGACCAGCTGGAGGACGACCGGCTGGCGCGGGGCGTCGCCCGCGTCCTGACCCGGCCGGACCTGGGCGAGGGCGACGCGACGTCATGGCTGGACCCGATCGCCGCCGCGTTCGGCGCCGACAGCATCAGCACCCCGGTCCCCGCCCACATCAGCAACTGCCTGCGCACCCTGCGCCTGCTCTACGTCCTCGCGGACCGCGGCGCCCGCCGGGACCAGACGTCCCCCCGCATCCCCCTGCCCCACCGCGAGGCCCTCAAGTCCCGCCTCGCAGACACCCTCGACCACATCGTCAAACGCTGAACCCGCGCGGGGGCGAGCCGAGCGATGGGCCCTCCGGCCCCTCCGACCCGCTTCGCCCTGTTTCGCGCCATGTGGCATGTGCGGCCTGGCCGAGGCGGTGAAGCCGCACGCCAGGGGCGGAAGAGTCGTTGCCCTGTACACCGAGACGCGTACGCCTGTACGAGACGGCCGGGGCCGGTGAGGCCGGGCGATAAGGCTGTGGGGCAGACAAAGAGCGCAGAGCGACCGATTCCCCCCTTCTTGCGACGCACGACCCTCGGAAGGATGGTTCCGACAATCCGGGCCGCCCGCGCGGGCGGGCGGCCTCCGGTCGCCGATGCAGAGGGGAACCACCATGTCAGCGCGCAAGACCCTGGCGATCCTGACCGCCACCGCGGCCCTGATCGCGGGGCCCGTCCTGTCCGCCCACGCCTCGACCGCCACCCCGACCGACCAGCAGACCGCCTACGCCGCGCAGGCCCGGACCGCCGGCCTCTCCGGCCGGCAGGCCGGGGAGCTCCAGCGCCGGGTCGACGCGGTGGCCGCGCGGGATCCGCAGGCCCGCCAGATCTCCGCGAACCGGCTCGCCACCGCCGGCGGCACGGTGACCGTCGCCGTCCCCGGCCGCGCCGAGACCCGTGACCTCGCCTCCCCCGAAACGGCCCTGGCCTGCGACAACGGCCACCTGTGCGTCGTCGACGGGCGCGGCTACTCCTACGACTACTACCGGTGCGGCTCCTACTCCTTCGACGGCGTCGGCGACGGCACCTTCAACAACAACCAGACCTCCGGCACCCGGGCCCGCTTCTACAACTCCGACGGCAGCGAGCGCTGGTCGAACGTGGCCAAGTCCACGGGCACGGCCTCCTGGACCCCCGTCTACTACATCCGCCCCTGCTGACCGGTCCCCTCCCCGGCGCCCCGCCCCACCCCGGGCCGGGGCGCCTTCCCGCGCGGGCCTCACTCCCGCGCCCCGGCCACGAAGCCGAACCAGACGACCTTGACGCAGTCTCCCTGGGACACCGCCGCCCAGTCGTCGGCACAGGCGGCGACGAGTCCGAGCCCGCGCCCGCGGGTGTCGAGGAGCCCGGGGCTGCCGCCCCGGGGCCGCCGCTCGGGCGCGCAGTCGTAGACGTGGACGGTGACCCGGCCGCCCCCCAATACGACCTCGACGGCGATCTCGGGGCTGTCGGTGTGCCGGTAGGCGTTGGTCACCACCTCGGACGCACACAGCCGCGCCCGCTCCTCCAACTCCCGGTACCCGGCCGCACGCAGCACGGACACCACCCAGTCCCGCGCGACCCGCACCGCCTCGGGACGACTCGGCGCGGCCATCCGGTACACGGACGTGCGGTAGCCGGGCGGGTCCCCGCCACGACTCAAGGCGCTCGTCTGCTCCATCGCGAACCTCCAGTGGAGTACGGGTCCGAGCCGCCGCCCACCCGTGGCATCGGCCGACCGGATCGCCCCCAAGGCACGCTCCAGCGGCTGCACTTCGGACTGACCGGCATGCGACGCGGTATGCGGAGACGACATTAGCGGGTCCGTACCAAGCTTGAGACGACTTCCTTCAAACCGTAGGACTTGGTGGACCCTGTACCGCCCCACGGTCCACACTGAGACCCGACAGGAGGGGAGCCGATGCCACCCAGGAAGGCCCCAACGGCCCGCCAACGCCGCTTGGGTTCCGAACTACGGAAGATCCGCGAGCACGCCGGGATTTCACTCACCGACGCGGCGGCGCAGCTGAGCACCGACCGGACCACCATGAGCAGCATCGAGAGCGGCCGCTTCGGCGTGAGCAGCGAGCGGGTACGGACCTGGGCCGGCCACTACGGCTGCCCCGACTCCGATTACGTCGAGGCGCTGGCAGCCATCGCCGACGAGCGCGGCCGTGGCTGGTGGGATGACTACCGCGACGACCTGTCCGCGGGAGCGCTCGACCTCTCCGAGCTGGAGCACCACGCCATCGCGATCCGCGCCGTACAAATCATGCACATGCCTGGCCTGCTCCAGACCGAGGACTACGCGCACGCCGTGTTCGAGGAAGCCGTTCCGGCCCTGCGCCCTCCGGAGCTCCGCCGGAGGCTGTCGCACCGGATGCGACGTCGCGACGTACTCGACCGCGCGGACACGCCGTCCTTCACCTTTCTGATCCACGAGGCGGCGCTGCGCATGAGGTTCGGAAGCCGCCAGATCACCGCCAACCAGCTCGACTACCTCCTCAAGCAGTCCGAGCGGGACAACGTCACCGTCCGCGTGATCCCATTCGAGGTGGGCGGCTTCCCGAACGCCGGAAGTTCGACACTCTATGCACACGGCCCGGTGCCACAGCTCGACACCGTACAGACGGACACTCCCACCGGTCCGGCGTTCCTCGATGCCGAAACGAGGCTCGCCAACTATCGGGCCGTCCTGGATCGGACCGAGGAGCGGTCCTACGACCCCGAACGGTCTCGCGATTTCGTTCGCGGGATGGCGCGACAAGTGTGAAGGCGTGAGAACAGTGGAAATTCAGTGGCGCAAGTCCTCGAAGTCGACGGACGCCGAAGGTAACTGCCTGGAAGTCGCGATTCTGGATGGCGAGATCCTGATGCGCGAGAGCGACGACCCCAGCGTGATCATCCGGACCTCCCGGGCGAAGCTCAGGGCCTTCATCGAGGGCGCAGCCGCCGGCGAGTTCGACGACCTCGCCTGACGTTCCGGCACTCCGGCCCCCTGACCGCTGCGGACAGGGGGCCGTTCCATGTCTGCGGGTTGGTACGTATCACTCGTCGGCATATGCCGTCTCACTCGTAAGACGTCAAAAGCTTGATACGGATCCGCAGCCAGCGCTAACGTCGAAGAGCGGCGCGCCGGATCGGCACGGCGCGATGCAAGTCCCCCTGCCCTTGCGCCGGTTGGGGGACCCGCCGCCGCCTCTTCCCGCCGCTCGTCACGGCCCGAAGGGGCGGCGGTCCGCCGCAACGGCAGGAGAACCGCACATGTACGCGCACCCCATCGCCCGACTCCACAGCTCAACCATCCGCACCGGCTACTGGTTCGAGGCTCTCTGCCATCACGACGCGTACGCCGCGCCCCCCGAACTGCTCTACCGCGTCATGCTGGACACCCCCGAACGCGCCATCCGCCTGATCGGCCACCAGATCCGGGCCACGCACCCCTTCGCCCTGAACCCCGACGAAGTCACCCGGGCCCTCGCCTGGGCCGACGGCGGCGGCCGGATCCAGGCCCTGGCCGCCCTCCACCGCGGCGAACCCGCCGGCTTCAGCATCGTCCTGCGCGACGGCACCCGCCCCGAATGGCGCGTCCGCCCGGTCCGGCACCTCGTCCTGGACGCCGCACACCGCGCGGCCCGCTGACACCCGGCCCGCCTAACCTGGCCCCCATGGCAGAGATGAGAGGGACCGCGTACGGGTTCCTGGTCGTCGGGCGGCCGGGGGCCGGGGAGTTGGCCCGGGTGCTCGGAGCATCGCTCGGGGTGGGCACCGCCGCAGTGGAGGTCGGGCCCGAGGGGGAGAGCGACGGCTGGCGGTGGGACACCCCCGTCCAGTGCGGGGTCCGCTGGCACGCGCGGGGCGACCTCTCCTGCTCCCTGGAGGTGTACGCGGGCCCCTCCGTCCCCGGGGCACCCGCCGCCGCCGAGGTGGGCCGGGCCCTGGCGCGCGGGCTGGGCATGACCGTGCTGTCCGACTTCGGCGACGTCGTGCCCTGGATCGCCCAGGTGCTGACCCCCACCGGCGGGGCAACCTTCGCCCGCGTCGAGGAGCCAGAGGACCCCGAGCGGTCCGGCCTCCGGGTGACGGCCACGCAGGCCCGGGTCGACGCCTTCCCGCACGCCGAGGTGCACGGGCTGCCCGAGCTGGTCCGGGCGGCGCCGGCCGCCCCGGCCGGTACCGACCGGCGGCTGTGGGGCTGGACTGACCTGATCTGCCGCATGGAGGCCGACTGGCCGCCCCTACGCTGGTACGGGCTGGACGAGTACCGCGAGGACCTCGTGGAGCGGGACGGGCTGGCGGACCTGGAAGGGCACCCGGAACTGGAAGCCCTCGACGCGCGGTTCCGGGCCGTCACCGTGGCGGACGGCGGCGAGGAGATCGGCCCCGGGCCGGCGGCCGGCGCCTGGTACTGGCACCGGCGCCCCGCGGTCCTGCCCTGGCGGGTGCTGCCGCCCGCCGACCCGGAGGCCGCCGACCGGCTGTGGGAGTGGGTACGGGAAGGCGCCGGGGCCCACGGCGGCACCGACATGGCGGGGCTCGACCTCGGCGGGGCGGTCCTGGACGGCGCCGACTTCGCGGAGTCCTGGTTCGCCGGGACCCGGCTCGCCGGCGCGCGACTGGTCGGCACCGAGTTCTACCGCGCCCACCTCGCCGGGGCCGACCTCACCGGCGCCGACGCCACCGGGGCCTGTTTCGTACGGGCCGACCTGGACGGGGCCGACCTGCGCGGAGCCGTCCTCGACGGGGCCGACCTCGTCCGGGCGGAGCTCTACGGCACCGACGCGCGCGGGGCCCGCCTGCGCGGCGCCCGCATCCTCGGCGCCTCGCTGCTGGACACCGACCTGCGCGGGGCGGACCTCAGCGGCGCGGAGGTGCGGGAGAACTCCTTCCGTGTGCTCCTGGACGACTCCACCCACGTGGCGGGCCTGACGGGAACGGTGTTCGGCCCGGCCACCCTCGCTGCCCCGGACGGCACTCGACACCCGCTGGGCGGACGGGACTTGGAGGACTGGCTCCGCGCCCGCGGCGGCGACGTACAGGTCATCGCCCCCCGGCGCCCCGAACCACCGGCCGCCCGGCGGTGATGGTGGTTCGCATGGGTGAGGGGGCACGATCGGACACCATGCCGCCACCGGACCGTCGCGCATCCAGGCCGACTGGACCCGCACCCCGCGACAGGCGATTTTCGGCCACACCTCCTCACCGGCTCGTTTCTTCTTTGCCGTTGACCGGATCCGGCCGGTAGACATGAACTCGGGCAGTTGAGCGATTCCTGGGGGCGGAGCAGAAGTGACGGATCACGTACCGATCAATCCGTGCACGATCCCGCAGTTCACGGGTGACCTCGAGGCGTTGGAGCAGGACAAGAA
>NZ_JBEXKC010000089.1:0-26728 GCF_040609475.1 Streptomyces sp. NPDC004667
GCCGGCCCGCGGGACCGGCCGGCAGGGCGCGGGCGGCCGGCGCCTGTCCGGCGGCGGGCGTCTGCGGCCCGCCGCGCGGCGGGGCCTGGGCCGGGGCCGGGTCGGCCTCGGTCCGTTCCGGAGCGGAGCCGCCCGCGGCGGCTCCCTTCACCGGCTTGCGTACGACCACCGGCGGGATCGGCCGCGAACCCGGGATGTTGATCCGGATCCGGGTCGTCAGGGTGGTCTCGGTCTTCGGCCCGTCGGTGTCGGGCGTGGACGGGTTCGACGTCACAGGGTTCTCCTCCGGGGCGCTCGTCGCGCCGGGCCCGAATGGCACAGTCGTGGACGGGTGCTGGCCGGTTCCGTACGGCGGCGTACCCGAGGGGTAGGCGGCTCCACCGTGCCCCTGGGGCCCGGGGGACGAACTGTCAGTTTCACGACTCAAGGCAGGTTCTCCCGGTTGGCTCCGCCGCCCGTCTTTACCTTGCGCGGGCAGCTCGGCGGCCCGTCCACCATACTGGCCGCCGCCCGCGCGCAACTGTCCCCCGGGAATCCCAGGTTCCTCTTCGCTCCCCGCGCGCCCCCTCCCGAGGGCCCGTCAAACCCCCTCAACCCGTCCCCGATCGGCGAGGGGCGGAGTTCGGCGGCCCGTCAGCCGCGCGGCCGGGAGGCCGAAACGGGCCCCTCCACCGGGCCGCGCATCGTGGCACAGATCACAGCGATCACACTTCCCCCCAAAAGGTATGCGTACATACCGATTCCGGAGGAACCCAACAGGAAGTCCCCTTCGGGGCGGGGGAGCGTGAGCAGGACGTACGACAGGAACCAGCCGGCCGCCGCCGCGCCCACTCCGGCCCCCGCGCCGGTCGCGATGCGGGAGCCGAGGAACAGGCCGAGCAGGGCCAGCAGGGCCAGCAGCAGCCCGGCCGGGAACCAGAGGTCCAGCACGAGCCAGCCGGCCGCGCCGGTGAGCGCGCCCGCGACGAGCAGGCCGAGCAGGGCGGCGATCCGCCCGGGGGTCCAGGGCGTGGTCATGCGCGCACCCCCGCGAAGAGGTCCCGCTCGCGCGTGCCGGCCGGGGCTCCCGGCTCGCCCGCCGCGAGTTCGTAGTACTCGCGGACGAGCAGGGGCTGGGCCAGGTCGTTGGAGAGGGCGAAGAAGGGGCCGTCCACGGCGATCTGGGTGACGTGCGCGCGCATCGCGGCCGCCTTGGCCGCCGCCCACACCCGCCCGCCGTGGCCGCTTTCGCCGTCGCCGCCTTCGCCGTCGTCGCCGTCGTCGCCGATCTCGGCGGTGATCCGCTCGTCGTCGACGACCCCGGGGACGTCCTGTGGGCCCGCGACGCCGGGGAAGGAGGCCCCGGTGGCGCGCAGCCGGGCGAAGCCCTCGTCGACGACCGAGCGCGGGACCCGGTTCCAGTACACCTTCGCCACCGCGTGCGCGGGACCGAGCTCCGGCCGGTGGGCGGGGTCGGCCGCCAGCTCCGCGCCGCGCGTGGCGACGCGGTGGGCCTGGATGTGGTCCGGGTGGCCGTAGCCGCCGTCGGGGTCGTAGGTGACGAGGACCTGCGGCCGCAGTTCCCGGATCACCTCCACGAGGTACCCGGCCGCCTCGTCCAGGTCGGCGGACCAGAAGGCGCCGGGGCGGGTGTTCTGCGGGGCGCCCATCATCCCGGAGTCCCGGTAGCGGCCGGCACCGCCGAGGAAGCGGTGGTCGGTGACCCCGAGTTCCTTCATGGCGGCGGCGAGCTCCCCGACCCGGAAGGGGCCGAGGGTGTCGTCGCGGTCCGGCGCGAGGTGGGCGAGCTCGGCCGGGATGACCTCGCCCTCCTCGCCGAGCGTGCAGGTCACCAGGGCGACGTGGGCACCCTCGGCCGCGTACTTGGCCATGGTGACGCCGTTGTTGATCGACTCGTCGTCCGGGTGCGCGTGCACGAGGAGCAGACGACGGGCGGGAAGACCGTTCATGGGGCCAGCCTACGAGCAGGACCGCGCGGCCGCGTCCCTACAGCTTCAGACCGCTGATCATGCTCGCCACGTTGGACGTGAGCTGGCTGAGCGTCGGAGCGATCGTCGAGCTCGCCAGGTAGAACCCGAGCAGCACGCACACGAAGGCGTGCCCTGCCTTCAGTCCCGACTTCCGGACCAGAAGGAAGACGACGATCGCCAGCAGCACCACGGCCGAGATCGAGAGTGCCACGGCGTTTCACCTCCACGTCGAGCGGACATCGGTACGCGTACTCGTGCTCGGCGAAGTCATACCCACCGTGCGCTACGGATCATAACTATCCGTACCAGCGCATCGATCGAATTCCGGCAGCACGAGGGGCGCATGCCGCGCACGCCCGGGGGCACGCGGGGGCCGGGCGGGAGGACCTCGCGTCGCCCCGGGCGCCCCCCGGAGCCCGAACGGCCACATCCCGCCCGTCCGCACGGACCAGAACTCGGGGCAGACGGGGTCAAGTCGCCCACGTACAGAGCGTGTTGCCCTGGCCGGAACCCGACCGCGGCGCCGTGCGCATGGTGGCGAAAAATAATCGCTATAACGGCCGGGGCCCGGCGGACGGGCCGGCCGGACGCTACGCGTCGACGTCCCTCGGGGGCGCCGGCGGGGGCGGCACCACCTGCTTCTCGGCCGCGAAGTGACAGGCCGACGGGTGGGCCGCCGGCCCGGACGGGAAGGCCTGCGGGACCGTCGGCAGCGGGACCTCCGCGGCGCAGCGCGCCTCGGCCTTCCAGCAGCGGGTGCGGAAGGTGCAGCCCGAGGGCGGGTTGGCCGGGGAGGGGACGTCGCCGGAGAGGATGATGCGCTCGCGGCGCTCGCGGGCTCCGGGGTCGGGGACGGGCACGGCGGAGAGCAGGGCCTGGGTGTACGGGTGGGTGGGGTGGTCGTAGATCTGGGAGTCGGTGCCGGTCTCGACGATCCGGCCGAGGTACATGACGGCGACCCGGTCGGAGATGTGCCGGACGATCGAGAGGTCGTGGGCGATGAACACGTACGAGAGCCCGAATTCGCCCTGGAGGCGCTCCAGCAGGTTGACGACCTGGGCCTGGACGGAGACGTCGAGCGCGGAGACGGGCTCGTCCGCGACGATGACCTCGGGCTTCAGCGCGAGGCCGCGGGCGATGCCGATGCGCTGGCGCTGGCCGCCGGAGAACTGGTGCGGGTAGCGGTTGATGTACTCGGGGTTGAGGCCCACGACGTCCAGGAGTTCCTGGACCCTGCGCCGCCGGTCGCCCTTGGGGGCCACCTCGGGGTGGATCTCGAAGGGCTCCCCGATGATGTCGCCGACCGTCATGCGCGGGTTCAGCGAGGTGTACGGGTCCTGGAAGACCATCTGGATGTTGCGGCGGACGGCCTTCAGGGCGCGGCCGGACAGCTTGGTGATGTCCTGGCCCTTGTACGAGATCGTGCCCGCGGTCGGGCGTTCCAGGTTGACCAGCATCTTGGCGACGGTGGACTTCCCGCAGCCGGACTCGCCGACGATGCCGAGGGTCTCGCCGGCGGCCAGGCCGAAGGAGACCCCGTCGACGGCCTTGACCGCGCCGATCTGCTTCCGGAACAGGATCCCCTGGGTGAGCGGGTAGTGCTTGACGAGGCCGCGGACCTCCAGGATGGGCTCAGCCACCGAGGCACTCCTTCCAGAAGAAGCAGGCGCTGGCCCGGTCCGGGGCGATCTCGGCCAGTGGCGGGACCTCGGCCCGGCAGGCGGCCCGCGCCATCGGGCAGCGCGGGTTGAAGGCGCAGCCGGCCGGGATGGCGAGCAGGTTGGGCGGCAGGCCCTTGATGGCGTAGAGGTCCTGGCCCTTCTGGTCCAGGCGCGGGATCGAGTCCAGCAGGCCGCGGGTGTAGGGGTGGGCGGGGGCCCCGTAGAGGTCGTGGACGGGGGCGTGCTCGACGATCCGGCCCGCGTACATGACGGCGATCTTGTCGGCGACGTCGGCGACCACGCCGAGGTCGTGGGTGATCAGGATCAGGCCCATGTTCATCTCGCGCTGGAGCTCCGCGAGCAGGTCCATGACCTGGGCCTGGACCGTCACGTCGAGGGCGGTGGTCGGCTCGTCGGCGATGATCAGGGAGGGGTCCAGGGCCAGCGCCATGGCGATCATGATGCGCTGGCGCATGCCCCCGGAGAACTGGTGCGGGTAGTCCCCCACCCGCTGCCGCGCCGCCGGGATCCTGACCCGGTCCATCAGCTCCACGGCCTTGGTCTTGGCGTCCTTGCGGGACATCCCGCGGTGGACCTCGTACATCTCGCCGAGCTGGGCGCCCACGCTGAGCACGGGGTTGAGGGAGGAGAGGGCGTCCTGGAAGATCATGGCCATTCCGGCGCCGCGCACCTTGCGCCGTTCCTCCTCCTTCATCCTGAGGAGGTCCTTGCCCTTGAAGAGGATCTCGCCGCCGGCGATGCGGCCCGGCGGCACGTCGAGGATGCCCATCACGGCCTGGGCGGTGACGGATTTGCCGGAGCCGGACTCTCCGAGCACGGCGAGCGTCTCGCCTTCGTCGACCGAGTAGTTCACCCCGTTGACCGCTTTCGCGACGCCGTCGCGGGTCTTGAACTCCACGTGCAGGTCGCGGACTTCGAGCAGCATCTGGCGACTCACTCCTCAGCGCAGCTTGGGGTCGAGGGCGTCGCGCACCGCGTCGCCGAGCATGATGAAGGCGAGCACGGTCAGGCTCAGCGCGCCCGCCGGCCAGAGCAGCATGTGCGGGGCGTTGCGGATCTGGGAGGCGGCGTTGGAGATGTCGATGCCCCAGGAGACGGTGGGCGGGCGCAGTCCGACGCCGAGGAACGACAGGGTGGCTTCGAGGGCGATGTAGGTGCCCAGCGCGATGGTGGCGACGACGATGACGGGGGCGACGGCGTTGGGGGCCACGTGCCGCAGCAGCATCCGGCCGTTGCCGGCGCCGAGGGCGCGGGCGGCCTGGACGTAGTCGTTCTGTTTGGCGGTGATGACCGAGCCGCGGGCGATGCGGGCGATCTGCGGCCAGCCCAGCAGCACGATGAAGCCGACGACGGGCCAGACGGTGGTGCTGGTGACCACGGAGAGGAACACCAGGCCGCCGAGGACGACGGGGATCCCGAAGAAGATGTCGGCGACGCGGGAGAGCACGGCGTCGCCCCAGCTGCCGAAGAAGCCGGCGAGCCCGCCGAGCGCGGAGCCCAGCAGGGCGGCGCCGAGGGTGGCGCAGACTCCGACGGTGATGGAGGCGCGGGCTCCGTAGACGGTACGGGTGTAGACGTCGCAGCCCTGGGTGTCGTAGCCGAAGGGGTGTCCGGGCTCGGGGCCCTGCTGGGACTTGGACAGCTGGCAGTACAGGGGGTCGCCGCTCGCGATGAGCTGGGGCCAGATCGCGATGACCACCAGGAAGAGGATCATCAGGGAGGAGATGACGAAGACGGGGTTGCGGCGCAGCTGGTGCCAGGCGTCTGACCAGAGCGAGCGCGCCCTCTCCCGCGGTCCGGTGTCGGGGCCGGGGGGCCGCTCCAGGCTCTCGCCCTCCTCCACGGCGAGGTCCATCGGTCCTCCCTGCCCGGTGGGCGAGACCGCCTCGCGCGGACGCGGGCCCACGGGGTCGTACATGGGGGGGCCTTCCGGACGCTCGGGGTCAGGCATACCGGATCCTCGGGTCCAGGACCGCGTAGAGCAGGTCGACGAGCAGGTTCGCCAGCAGGAAGACGATCACGAGGATGGTGACGAAGCCGACCACGGTGGGCGAGTTGTTGCGCAGGATGCCCTGGTAGAGCTGGTAGCCGACGCCGTGGATGTTGAAGATCCGCTCGGTGACGATGGCGCCGCCCATCAGGGCGCCGATGTCGGTGCCGATGAAGGTGATCACGGGGATCAGGGAATTGCGCAGCAGGTGGCGGGTGACGACGCGGTGGCGCGGCAGGCCCTTCGCGGTGGCGGTGCGCACGTAGTCGGCCTTGGCGTTCTCGGCGATGGAGGTGCGCGAGAGCCGGGTGACGTAGGCGAGCGAGACGAGGGCGAGGACGATGCCCGGCAGGATCAGCTCGTTGAAGGGGGCGTCCGGGGAGACGGTGGGCCGCACCCAGCCCCATTTGACGCCGAAGAGGTACTGGAGCAGGTAGCCGGTGACGAAGGTGGGCACCGAGATGACGATGAGGGTGAGCACCAGCACCGAGGTGTCGACGGACTTGCCCCGGCGCAGGCCGCTGACGACGCCGAGGGTGATGCCGACGACGATCTCGATGACGATCGCGACGATGGTCAGGCGCAGGGTGACCGGGAAGGCCGAGGCCATCAGGTCGGTGACGCTCTGTCCGTTGAAGGCGGTGCCGAAGTCCCCCTGGAAGATCTGGCCCATGTAGTGCAGGTACTGCTTCCACAGGGGCTGGTCGAGGTAGAGGTCCTTGCGGATCCGCGCGGCGGTGGCGGGGTCGGGGGCCTTGTCGCCGAAGAGGGCCGCCACCGGGTCGCCGAGCGCGTACACCATGAAGAAGATCAGGAACGTGCTGCCGATGAACACCGGGATCATCTGGAGCAGTCGCCGGATCACGTAACGTCCCATGGACTGCTCCAGGATCGATCCGAGGGGTGGGTCAGCTGACCTTGATCTGGTTGTAGACCGGGACGCTGAACTGGTTCAGGGCGACGTCGGTGATCCGTTCGGAGTGCCCGGCGCTGCCGTTCTGGTACCAGAGGGGGATGGACGGCATCTGCTCGGCGAGGATCTTCTCCGCGTCCTGGAACTTGGCGATCGCCTTGGGGGCGTCGCTCTCCTGGTTGGCCTCGTCGACGAGCTTGTCGAAGTCCGGGTTGCTGAACTTGCCGTAGTTGGAGGAGGCCCCGGTGTAGTAGAGCGGCTGGAGGAAGTTCTGGATGAGCGGGTAGTCGGCCTGCCAGCCGGAGCGGAAGGGGCCGGTCAGCTTGTAGGCGCTCTGCTTGTTCCTGAAGTCGGCGAAGGTGCCGATCGGGTTGACCGTGCAGACCGGGCCCTCGCCGATCGCGTTGTTGATGCTGTTGCAGACGGCGTCCATCCACTCGCGGTGCGAGCCGGTGTCGACGTTGGAGGTCAGCGTGACCTTCCCGCCGGGCAGGCCGCCGCCCTCCTGGATGAGCTTCTTGGCCGCGGCGGGGTCGTACTTGCAGGCGTCGCCGCAGAGGGTGGCGTTGAATCCGCCCTTGGCCCCCAGGGCCGGGGAGGTCCAGTCCTTGCCCGGCGTACGGGTCTCGCGGAAGATCTGCTGGGTGATCTCGTCACGGTTGATCGCCATCGAGATGCCCCGGCGGACCTTCTCCATGCCCTCCTTGGCCCACTGCGGGTCGTAGAGCGGGAAGGTGAGGGTCTGGATGATGAGGGCCGGCTGGTTGATGTACCGGTCGCCGAGGTCGTTCTTGACGTTCTTGAGCTGCTGCGCCGGGATGTCGTCGACCAGGTCGAGGTTGCCGGAGATCAGGTCGGTGTAGGCGGTGTTGTTGTCGGTGTAGACCTTGAGGTCCACACCGTCGTTCAGCGCCTTGTCCGCACCCGTGTAGCCGTCCCACTTGCGCAGCTTCATGCCGGTGCCCTTGGTGTACGAGTCCACCGTGTACGGGCCGTTGCCGATCGGCTTGTCGAGCCAGGCGGTGTGGTCGGTGAAGAAGGCCTTGGGCAGCGGCGAGAAGGCCTGGTAGCCGAGGGTCTGGGGCCAGGTGGAGAACTTGTGCTTCAGGGCGACGGTGAAGGTCTTGGGATCCTTGACGACCAGCCCGGACATGGTCTTCGCCTTGGGCTCGCCGGTCGCCGGGTGCACGTCCTCGTAGCCGACGATGTCGGCGAAGAACGGCGAGTTGTTCTGCTTGTTGCGCACGTCCGCGCCGTAGTTCCAGGCGTCCACGAAGGACTGTGCGGTGACCGGCTCGCCGTTGCTGAACTTCCAGCCGTCCTTCAGGGTGATCGTGAAGTTCTGGCTGTCCGTGGTGTCGATCTTCTCGGCGAGCATGTTCACGGCCTCGCCGGTCTTCGGGTCGTAGCGCTTGAGGCCGCGGAAGAGCATGTCGAGGACCTTGCCGCCCTGCACCTCGTTGGTGTTGGCGGGCTCCAGCGGGTTCTGCGGGTCACCCCAGGAGGAACTGACGATCCCTTCGGCACCGCCACCGCCGCCGCCACCGCCCCCACCGCCGCAGGCCGTCGCCGCGAGGGCGACGGCCACCGCACATGCGGCCCACTTGGCGTGGGTGGCTCCGCGCATGGAGTGCCTCCTAGGGGTACCGGGACTCGCTTCGGGGCCAATGTCACCCCATGTGGGTCCCTGCACACCCATCGTTGGACCGATTGCACCCTCGCGTCCCCCGGCTGTCACCCCTGCGAGTGCAAAGGCAGCTCCCAGGTGTCCACGGCGTAGTGCGGTCGCATGCCGTGCGCTTCGTACAGCCCGAGTGCGCCGGTTTCGTTGGCGGTGTCCACGCCGAGGCCCACCGTGTCGCGTCCGCGGGCGGCGTACGCGGCGAAGCCGTGGCGGAGCAGGAAGCCGCCGACGCCCCGTCCGCGCAGCCCCTCGCGTACGCCGATGTGGCTGATCCAGCCCATGCTGGTGCGGTCGTCCCGGGTGAGCAGCACGGCCGCGTCGCCCGCCCCGGGCAGGCTCGCGATCCACACCAGGGACCAGTCGAGGGCACGGGCGTCGAGGTGGTCCAGCCAGGGTTCGTACGCGCGCGGGGCGTGCCCGAAGTGGGCGGCGAAGGTCTCCTCCACCAGGGCGTGGGCGCGGCGGCGGTCGGCCCGGTCGGCCCCGCAGTCGCGCAGGGTCAGTCCCGGGGGCGGTACGGGCGGGACGGCGTCGGCCGGGGTGAGCCGACGGGTCATCACCTGGTGGCGGCGCACGGTGCGGTAGCCGCGCCCGGTGAGGAGGGCCGGGTCCAGGGTGGGGGCGGCGCCCAGTTGCAGGCGCAGGCGCGGGCGGTCGGCCCCGGCGGCCATCGCCCGGGCGCGGGCCTCCATCAGCTCCAGCAGCCGGCGGGCGGCCCTGGGCTCGCCGGGCAGCCCGTAGTGGTCGCCGTCGATCCGGCCCGGTCCGGAGTCGTTCCAGACGAGGGCGTAGGCGACGGGCCGGCCGGCCCGCAGGGCCAGCCAGGAATCGGTGGCCAGGTCCACGCCGGGGTGGTTGAGGTCGGCCAGGGCGGTGCCCAGGTCGGTCTCGGGTCTGCCGATCTCGATGACGTCGACGGCGTTGAGCAGGGCGCAGATGTCGGGGGCGTCCCCGGGGCCGGCGGGCCGGACGGTCAGCGTGTCGCGCATCCGCCCACTGTCGGCGCCCGCCGCGGCCGGACGCAAACGGCTTCCCGCGGTACGGACGGCAACGCGCCGGGGCGCCCGGGGCCGGAAGGTTCCGGCCCCGGGCGCCCCGGGACGAGCGTACGGAGGGGGTCAGACGGCCAGGACGGCCTTCTCCTCCGCGAAGTGGCACGCCGACTCGTGGGCGGCCGGGGTGTTCACGCCCTGGAAGCGCGTCGGGATCGCCAGCAGCGGCTCCTCCGTGGCGCACTTCTCCTCGGCCTTCCAGCAGCGGGTGCGGAAGCGGCAGCCCGACGGCGGGTTGGCCGGCGAGGGGACGTCACCGGTGAGGATGATGCGCTCGCGGGCCTCGCGGACCTCGGGGTCCGGCACCGGCACCGCGGACAGCAGGGCCTGCGTGTACGGGTGGGTGGGGTGCTCGTAGATCTCGGCGTCGGAGCCGATCTCGGCCATCTTGCCCAGGTACATGACGCCCACGCGGTCCGAGATGTGCCGGACGATCGAGAGGTCGTGCGCGATGAAGACGTAGGAGAGGTTGAACTCGTCCTGCAGCTTCCCCATCAGGTTGATGACCTGCGCCTGCACCGACACGTCGAGCGCGGAGACCGGCTCGTCGCAGATGATGATCTCCGGGTTGAGCGCGAGGCCGCGGGCGATGCCGATGCGCTGGCGCTGGCCGCCGGAGAACTGGTGCGGGTAGCGGTTGATGTACTCGGGGTTGAGGCCCACGACGTCCAGGAGTTCCTGGACCTTGCGGCGCCGGTCGCCCTTGGGAGCCACCTCGGGGTGGATCTCGAAGGGCTCCCCGATGATGTCGCCGACCGTCATGCGCGGGTTCAGCGAGGTGTACGGGTCCTGGAAGACCATCTGGATGTTGCGGCGGACGGTCTTCAGGGCGCGGCCGGACAGCTTGGTGATGTCCTGGCCCTTGTAGAAGACCTCGCCGGCGGTGGCCCGCTCCAGGTTCATCAGCAGCTTGGCGACGGTGGACTTGCCACAGCCGGACTCGCCGACGATGCCGAGGGTCTCGCCCCGGTACAGGTCGAAGGAGATCCCGTCGACGGCCTTGACCGCGCCGACCTGCTTCTTGAACAGGATGCCCTGGGTCAGCGGGAAGTGCTTGACCAGGTTGCGGACCTGGAGGATCGGCTCGCGCTCGGGGGCGTTCCCGGTGGGCTCAGCCATGGATCTGCTCCTTCCAGAAGTGGCACGCGCTGCCGCGGCCGGGCAGCTCGCTGCCGTCGCGCTCGGTCACCTGGTGCAGGACGGGCACGTCGGTGCGGCAGACGTCCTGCGCCTTGGGGCAGCGCGGGTTGAAGGCGCAGCCCGAGGGGATGTTGAGCAGGTTGGGCGGCAGGCCCTTGATCGCGTAGAGCTCCTGGCCCTTCTGGTCCAGGCGCGGGATCGAGTCGAGCAGACCGCGGGTGTACGGGTGCGCCGGACGCTTGTAGATCTCGTGGACCGGGGCGTTCTCGACGATCCGGCCGCCGTACATGACGGCGATCTTGTCCGCGACGTCGGCGACGACGCCGAGGTCGTGGGTGATCAGGATCAGACCCATGTTCATCTCGCGCTGGAGCTCCGCGAGCAGGTCCATGACCTGGGCCTGGACCGTCACGTCGAGGGCCGTGGTCGGCTCGTCGGCGATGATCAGGTCAGGCTCCAGGGCCATCGCCATGGCGATCATGATGCGCTGGCGCATACCGCCGGAGAACTGGTGCGGGTAGTCGCCCACGCGCGCCTTGGCGGCGGGGATCTTCACCCGGTCCATGAGCTCGACGGCCTTGGCCGTGGCGTCCTTCTTCGACATGCCGCGGTGCACGCGGAACATCTCGCCGAGCTGGGCGCCGACCGTGTGCACGGGGTTCAGCGAGGACAGCGCGTCCTGGAAGATCATGGCGATCTTCTGGCCGCGGATCTTGCGGAAGTCCTCGGCCGGGAGCTTGAGCAGGTCCTGGCCCTGGAACAGGATCTCGCCGTGCGGGATCTTGCCGGGGGGCATGTCGAGGATGCCCATGATGGCCTGCGCCGTCACGGACTTGCCCGAGCCGGACTCGCCGAGGACGGCGAGGGTCTCGCCGGCGTTCACCGAGTACGAGACACCGTTGACGGCCTTGGCGACACCGTCGCGGGTGTGGAACTCGACGTGCAGGTCGCGCACTTCGAGCAGGGGGGTCCCCTCCGGCGCCGAACGGGGCGCGGGGACGTGTGAGGTCTTGTCGATAGTCAACGTACGCCCTTCCTCAGCGCAGCTTCGGGTCGAGGGCGTCGCGCACCGCGTCGCCGACCATGATGAACGCGAGCACGGTGATGCTCAGCGCGGCGGCCGGGAAGAGGAGCACGTGCGGTGCCTGGAGCCAGCGCACGGAGGCGTCACTGACCATCAGACCCCAGGAGATGCCGGGCGGCTGGACGCCGATGCCGAGGTAGGACAGCGCCGCCTCCGCACCGATGTACACACCGAGGCTGATCGCACCGACCACGATGACGGGGGCGACGGCGTTCGGCAGGATGTGGCGCATGGTGATGCGCCACGTGCCGGCGCCGAGGGCGCGGGCCGCGACCACGTAGTCGTTGTTCTTGTTCTGCAGCACCGAGGACCGCATGATGCGGAAGATCTGCGGCCAGCCCAGCGTGGCGAGCACGACGGACACGGTCCAGGCGTTGCCCTTGCCGAGGCCCGACATGATCAGCATTCCGCCGAGGAGCAGCGGGATGGCGAAGAAGATCTCGGTGAAGCGGGACAGCATGCTGTCGACGATGCCGCCGACCCAGCCGGCCACCAGACCCAGCGCACCGCCGACGATGATCACCAGGGCGGTGGTGACGATACCGACGATGATCGAGTTGCGGGCCGCCCACACGGTGCGCGTGTAGACGTCGCAGCCCTGGACGTCGAAGCCGAACCAGTGGTCGGCACTCGGCTTCTTCAGGGAGTCCTGGAGCTGGCAGGCGCCGGCGGTGAACGGGCTGTCCGGCGTGAACCACTGCGGGACCGCGGAGAGCACGATCAGCAGCAGGACCAGCGCGGAGCCGATCAGGAAGATGGGGTTGCGGCGGAGGTCGGAGACGGCGTCCGACCAGAGGCTGGCCTCGCGCTCCTTCTTCGCCTTCTTGCCGGGGGTGTTGCCGACCGTGCCGCTCGTGGAGGGCGCGCCGGCGGTCTTGGTGTCGGTCAACTCGTCCCCCACCGTAGTTGTCTCACGCATAGCGGATCCTCGGGTCGAGCACGGCGTACAGCATGTCCACGATCAGGTTGGCGACCAGGTACACGATGATCAGGAGCGAGACGACGCCCACGATCACGGTGCCTTCCTTGCGGTAGACCGATTCGGCCAGCAGGCCGCCGATCCCGTGGATGTTGAAGATCTTCTCCGTGATGACCGCGCCACCCATGAGCGAGCCGAGGTCGGCGCCGAGGAAGGTGACGATCGGGATGAGCGCGTTGCGCAGCGCGTGACGGCCCACGACACGGCGGCGGGGCAGGCCCTTCGCGGTGGCGGTGCGGACGTAGTCGGCGCGCATCGTCTCCATCAGGCTGGTACGGGTCAGTCGTGCCACGTACGCGAGCGAGGTCGAGGCGAGCACCAGGGCCGGGAGCAGGTAGGCGCGGATGCCGTCGTTCTCGTTGAAGGAGACGGGGAAGAAGTCGATGCCCCAGCTGGTCTTCAGCTGGACGCCGAGCGTCAGCTGAAGGATGAAGCCGCTCACGAAGACCGGGATCGAGATGACCAGGAGCGTGGACAGCAGCACGAGCTGGTCGAGGAACTTGCCACGGCGCAGGGCGGCCATGATGCCCGCCAGGACGCCGACGACGGCCTCGATCAGGAAGGCCACGATCGCCAGGTTCATCGTGTAGGGGAAGGCTTCGGTGATCTTGTCCCAGACGGATCGTCCGGTCAGGGTCTCGCCGAAGTTGCCCTGGAACAGGTTGGAAATGTAGTTCCAGTACTGCGACAGGAACGAGTCGTTGAGGTGGTACTTCTCGCGAAGCATCGCCGCGACGAGCGGGTCTGCCTTCTTCTCTCCGGCCAGTGCCTGAATCGGGTCACCGGGGAGCTTGAAGGACAGCCAGTAGATCAGGAACGTGGCACCGATCAGAACAGGGATCGCCTGTATGAGTCGGCGGATGAGGTAGCGGCCCATCAGACCTCCAGCAAAGAACAGGGGGAAAGGGCAGGCAGACGGAAACCTGATTCCGCCTGCCCGCCCCCGGGATTCCCCTACGTGAAGAGGGGTGTTAGTTGAGCTCGACGTTCGCCAGGTCCATGCGGCCCTGGGCGTCGACCTCGACGTTCTTCACGGACTTGGAGTAGGCCGAAGAAGACATGTAGGTGAAGATCGGGATGTACGGAAGGTCCCGGATGATGATGTCATCGGCCTTCTGGTACAGCTTCAGACCCTCGGCCGGGTCGGTGGCCTTGTCGGCGTCCGCCATGACCTTCTCGAACTCGTCGTTCTTGTAGTGGCCGTAGTTCGAGCCGTTCTCGATGGCGACCTTCGAGAAGACCGGACGGAGGTAGTTCTCCGCCGCCGGGTAGTCCATGGACCACGCCATGCGGAACGCGCCCTTGTACTTCGAGGCGCCCAGGTCGTCCAGCAGCTCGCCGAACTTGGCGAACGGCTTGGCGGTGACCTCGATGCCGAGGTTCGCCTTCAGCTGGTTGGCGACGGCCTCGATCCACTCCTTGTGGCCGCCGTCGGCGTTGTAGCCGAGCTCCATCTTGTTGCCGGGGATGCCGCCGGCCTTCTCGAAGATCTCCTTGGCCTTGGTCGGGTTGTAGGTACCGACCTCGCCCAGCGCGCCCTTGCGGTAGCCCGGGATGATGGGGCTGATGAAGTCGTCGGCCGGCTTGCGGGTGCCGTTGAAGATGGTCTTCGTGATGGCGTCCCGGTCGATGGCCATGGAGAGGGCCTGACGGATCTCCACCTTGCCGAACGCCTCGGGGTTCTGCTCCAGCGGGAGACCGATGTAGCCGACGGCCGACTCGGGCTTGTAGATGTAGCGGTCGCCGAACTCCTGGGAGACGGTGGCCATCGCCGAGATCGGGAGCTTGTCGACGATCTGGATGTTGTCCGAACGCAGGTCGTTGTACGCCGTGTCCAGGTTGTCGTAGATCTTGAAGGTGACGCCCGCGAGCTTGGCGCGACCCTCGGTCGGGTACTTGTCGAACCGCTTGACCTTGATCTGCTTGTTGTGGTCCCAGTTCCCGTCCATCTGGAAGGGGCCGTTGCCGATCGGGTTCTCGCCGAACTTCTTGGCGCCGTCGGTCTCGAAGGCCTTCGGCAGCGGGTAGAAGGCGTTGTAGCCCAGCATCGTCTTGAACTGGGAGAACGGCTCCTTCAGCGTGACGGTGAAGGTGCGCTCGTCAACGACCTTGAGGCCCTTGAGCTCCTTGGAGGTGGGCTTCTTGTCCTTGCCCGGCGCGAGCTCCTCGGAGCCCTCGATCTTCGAGAAGAACGGCATGCCCTCGGCGGCGTTGTCCTGGTTGGCGCCCCAGTTCCAGGCGCGGACGAAGGACTGGGCGTCGACCTTCTCACCGTTGTGGAAGGTGAGGCCGTCCTTGACCTTGATGGTCCAGGTCTTCGAGTCGGTGGTGTTGATGGACTCGGCGGCGGCCAGCTTCGGCTCGTTGGTCTTGTTGTCGTAGTCGACCAGACCGGTGAAGAGCGCGTGGAGAACCTCGGCGCCCTCGGACTCGGCGGTGTTCTGACCGATCAGGCCGTGCTGCGGCTCGCCGAGCACCACCGTGATGTTGCCGCCCTTGCCGCCGGCGGCGTCGTTCTTGCTGGTGCTGCAAGCCGTGGCAGCCATCGCCACGATGACGGCACCCGCGACCCACTTGGCGCTCGTTGCTCCGCGCATGGGTATTTGCCTCCTCAGGAGTCACTGTCGATTCGTGAAGGACCCGGGTTCCACTGACACCCCTGACAGCGAAATCCGGTCCCATCGTGTGTGCTCGTGAGTCGACGCTCCCCACAGCGTGTGACCCATTGACCCGAGCTCAATGGAGCCATCCTCAGGGACGCCCAGACCGTAAACCACACTTAAGTGGTCTCGTTTTCACAACATCACCGCATGGCGAAAACCCGAAATCCGGACAAACGGATAGGAGACAGACACGTGCGAAACGGACGGTTAGCTCACCTTCCGGAGTGTCACGCTCGGAATGCGGACACCAGAACGCAACAATCCGCTTGACAAAAGCGAACAGCCCCTCCCCGCACCGGTCCGGTGCGGGGAGGGGCTGTTTCAAGCCGTACGCGTACGAGTCAGCGTCCGGCTGGAGTGCGGCTCACGCCGAACTCGTGTACTACTTGCCGGACTTCGCGCGGGAAGCGGTGCGCGAGCGCTCCTTCTGGTCCAGGACGACCTTGCGGATGCGCACGGCCTCCGGGGTCACCTCGACGCACTCGTCGTCGCGGCAGAACTCCAGGGACTGCTCCAGCGACAGCTTGCGCGGGGGCACCACGTTCTCCGTGTTGTCCGCGGAAGCCGCACGCATGTTCGTGAGCTTCTTCTCCTTGGTGATGTTCACGTCCATGTCGTCGGCGCGCGAGTTCTCGCCGACGATCATGCCCTCGTACACCTCGGTGCCGGGCTCGGTGAACAGGACGCCGCGCTCCTGCAGGTTGATCATCGCGAACGGCGTCACGGAGCCGGAGCGGTCGGCGACCAGGGAACCGTTGTTACGGGTCACCAGCTGGCCGAACCACGGCTCGTGGCCCTCGTGGATCGAGTGGGCGATACCGGTACCGCGGGTGTTCGTCAGGAACTCCGTGCGGAAGCCGATGAGACCGCGCGACGGGACGACGAACTCCATGCGGACCCAGCCGGAGCCGTGGTTCGACATGTTGTCCATGCGGCCCTTGCGGACGCCCATGAGCTGCGTGACCGCGCCCATGTGCTCCTCGGGGACGTCGACCGTCATGCGCTCGACCGGCTCGTGCACCTTGCCGTCGATCTCCTGCGTGACGACCTGCGGCTTGCCGATGGTCAGCTCGAAGCCCTCGCGGCGCATCTGCTCGACCAGGATGGCGAGCGCGAGCTCACCACGGCCCTGGACCTCCCAGGCGTCCGGACGCTCGGTGTCCAGGACGCGCAGCGAGACGTTACCGATCAGCTCGCGGTCCAGGCGGTCCTTGACCTGGCGGGCGGTGACCTTGCGGTCCTTGACCGCGGACTTGGCGTCCGCGCCCTTGCCCGTACCGCCGCGGCCGACCATCGGGGAGGTGTTCGTACCGATGGTCATGGAGATCGCCGGCTCGTCGACCGAGATCAGCGGGAGCGCGATCGGGTTCTCCGGGTCGGCCAGGGTCTCACCGATCATGATGTCGGGGATACCGGCGACCGCGCAGATGTCACCCGGGCCCGCCACCTCGGCCGGCTTGCGGGTGAGCGCCTCGGTCATCATCAGCTCGGTGATGCGCACGTTCGACTGGCTGCCGTCACGCTTGATCCAGGTGACGGTCTGGCCCTTGCGCAGCTCGCCCTGCTCGACGCGGAGCAGCGCGATGCGGCCGAGGAAGTTGTCGGCGTCCAGGTTGGTGACGTGGGCCTGGAGGGGGGCCTCCTCGTCGTACACCGGGGCCGGGACGTGCTCCAGGATGGTGGAGAAGAACGGCTCCAGGCTGTCGCTGTCCGCGGGGACGGTGCCGTCCTCGGGCTTGGTCAGCGAGGCGATGCCGTCACGGCCGCAGGCGTAGACGATCGGGAACTCGATCTGGTCCTCGGTGGCGTCCAGGTCCAGGAAGAGGTCGTAGGTGTCGTTGACGACCTCGTCGATCCGGGAGTCCGGACGGTCCGTCTTGTTGATGCAGAGGATGACCGGCATGTTCGCCTGCAGGGCCTTGCGCAGGACGAAGCGGGTCTGGGGCAGCGGACCCTCGGAGGCGTCCACCAGGAGGACGACGGCGTCCACCATCGACAGACCGCGCTCGACCTCACCACCGAAGTCGGCGTGGCCGGGGGTGTCGATGATGTTGATCGTGATCGGGGCCCCGCCGTCCTTGGGGTGATACTTCACCGCCGTGTTCTTGGCGAGGATCGTGATGCCCTTCTCACGCTCCAGGTCGTTCGAGTCCATCATGCGGTCGTCGAGCTGCTGGTGGGCGGCGAAGGCACCGGCCTGCTTGAGCATGGCATCGACGATGGTCGTCTTGCCATGGTCGACGTGGGCGACGATGGCGACGTTACGGATGTCGTGGCGCGTGGGCACTTCGGCGCTTCTCCCGGGATCGTGGATGGCGTCGCGTACGGCCTGGCACGCGCGCCTCGACCGGGCGGAAAACCTGCCACGGCCTTACCCCATCCTACGTCGGTTGGCGGGAACCGCCTGCCGGGGGGTCTGTCAAGGGGCCGGACGACTGAGCGCGGCCGGGTTCGGGGTGGGGAGTCCCGGCCGTGGGAGGAGCCTGTGTTCCTGCGGGTCAATGGGTATCAACGACCTTGCCCGCCGGGGATCCGGCGGGCAAGGGAATTGAGTCACATCTGAGCTAGTGACCCGCGGGTCAACCTGCCAGGCCCCGCTTTTTCACCACTTGTTCGGCGCGACTACTTCTTCTTCGCGTCCTTCTCGGTGGGCGGCTTCATCCAGCCGATGTCCTGGTACCGCGGGGCCCCGAGCCCGAACGCCCCCGCGTTGGCCAGGCCGGGCTTCACGGCGACCAGCTCGGGGCGCTGGTAGATGGGGATGGAACCGGCCGCGGCCCAGATCCGGGCGTCCGCCTTGCGCATCAGCTCCCGGGACTGCTCCTCGTCCAGCTCACCGGCCGCCTGGTCGAACAGCTGGTCGATGTGGTCGGTGCCCACGCGGGTGTAGTTCTGCTCGACGACGAGCGAGCCGTCCGCGGCCGGCTCCGGCTTGGCGAAGATGGGGCGGGCGTCGGTGGCGGGGTAGGCCGTCGCGGGCCAGGAGTAGAGCGCCAGGTCGTACTGGCCCGAGGCCACGTGGTCCTTGAAGAAGCTCTCGTCCGCGACCTTCTTCATCTCGGTGGCGACACCGATCGTCTGGAGCATCCGGGAGATCCGGTCGCCGACCGACCGCAGGGCCTCCGAGCCGGGCCCCGCCGGGAGGACGAAGCGCAGGGTGAGGGGCTTGCCGTCCTTGGCGAGGACGGCGCCGGAGGTACGGGCGGCCTGCTTGGCCGGGGCGGGGGCCGGGGTGGCCCGCGCGGGTTCCTTGTCGTCGGCGCCGTTCTCGCCCTGCCCGTCCGCGTCGGCCGCCGCGCGCTTGGCGTCGTCGAGGGTCCGGGCCTGGGTCAGCAGCGCCTCCTCCTGCTGGGCGGCGAGGGAGCCGGGGGCGAGCACCGGGGAGGGCTGCTCCCGGCGGGCGCCCGGCGCGAACCGGTCCGCGTCGACGATCTCCCCGTCGAATTCCCGCGCGGGGCCCTCGGGGAGACCGGCGGCCGCGTGCGCGCCGTGGCCCTCGTGGGCGGCGGCGCGGCGGGGAGCGCCGCCCCGGCCGTCGTCCTGGCCGACGATGTAGAGGCCGTCGTTGCCGGTTCCCGGACCCGAGGGGGTCTTGGAGTCGTCCTTCGTCCCGCTGCCGTCGCTCTCGGAGCCCGCCTTGGCCCCCGCCGGGTCGGTGAGCTTGCCGTTCTTGCGCCAGCCCGCGTCGGAGAGCAGGGCCTGCGCCGCCTGGGGGTCCAGGCCGCCGAGGGCGTCGCTGTTGTCGGCGTACGCCTGCTGCCCGGCCAGGGCCAGGTGGCTGCCGACCGGCTGCGCGGGCAGGCCGAGCGGCTTCAGGACGATCTCGGCGAGTTCCTTGCGGTCCAGGGCGCGGGCCACCGCCCGCCGGACCCGCTCGTCGGAGAGCGGGCCGGAGGCGCCGTTCATGGCCAGCTGCGTGTAGGCGGGCTCCAGCGACTTGCGGACGGCGAAGGAACGCAGCGCCGACTGCTCGTCGGCGTACTTCTTGACGGCCTGCGCGTTCTTCTCGCGGCTCTCCTGCTCCTCCTTCGCCTTGGTCTCGTCGGAGCCGTGGGCGATCGCCCAGGAGAGGGTGGCCTGCGCCGGGGTGAGGTCGGCGGCGGGGCCGTGCGCCCCGTTCACCTGGCCGGCGTCGCGGTGGGCGAGGGCGATCCGGTCGGCGCCCGCGCGGTCGATCTCGGCCAGGTCGACCTTCCCCTCGGCCAGCGCGGCCGGGCGGGCCGCCCGGGGCACGGCCGTCAGGACGAGGGTGTCCAGCTTCGCGGCCCGGCCCCACCAGCGCGGGTTGCGGGTCAGGGCCGCGGTGCCGGACTTCTTGTCGATGGCCCCGAGGCCGAAGGGTCCGGCGGTGACCTTGAGGGCGCCGCGCGCGCCCTCGTTGAAGGCCTCGGGGGTGCCCATGACCTGCTTCGGGTAGAGCGGGCCGAACAGGGAGCGCCAGTCGCCGTACGGCTTGGAGAAGGTGACCTTCACCTCCAGGTCGTTCTTCCCGCGCTCGATCTTCTCGATCCGGTCGTAGCCGGCGTTGCGGGCCGTCCAGTACGCCGAGTCCTTGCCGTTCAGGGCCCGCCACTGGGCGACGAAGTCGGGGGCGCCGATCTCGCGGCCGTCGCTCCACACCGCCTTCTGGTTCAGCTTGTACAGGACGACCTGCTTCGGCTCGCGCTCGACGACCTCGGCCTTCTCCAGGTAGTCGGGATTGGCCACCGGCCGGCCCTTGGCGTCCAGCACGAACAGCTGCGGCAGGACCGCACCCGCGATCCGGGTGGTGGTGGCGTCGGCGTCGGCCTGGAAGGTGTTCAGGGTCTCCGGCAGCGAGTCCACCGCCCAGCGCAGGACTCCGCCGTCGGCGACCCGGTCGCGGGTCGTGACCGCGATGTCCGGTCCCGCGGCGGCCGTCCCGCCCTCCTCCTCGGCCGCCCCGCATCCCGCGAGCAGCGGCAGCGCAAGGACTCCCGAGGTGAGGAGCGCCAAGGACCTGCGCGTTCTCTGGGTCATGGGTGGTACCTCCGGGGCGGGGCGCGGGTGGCCGTGAAAGAGGGGGGTCTTGATCACGTTCGGCGGTATATGGAGCTGATCACACTGGTGCCGGATCCCACTGAAATAGACGCCCGCCCGGCTCCTCAGGAGCGGCCCTCCGCCACGCCGCGAACCCCACCCGTGCGGACCAATCCGGCTTGCGCGCGGGCGCGCGTTCCCCCGGGAGAGGGATGAAAATGGGGGCAGGGAGGGGCGCACGGTTCACGCCTGCGCGCCCGGAATCGCTGCACGTCCCTTCACAACCGGGGACGGGAGGCGCGACACTCGCAGGCGCCCGGAAGCGTTGCCACCGCACCCGCGGAAGTGAGGTCACGTCATGTCCCTGCAAGACGATCTGACGGCCGTACGACGCAATCTGAACGAGCTGGTCCGCTCCGTGGAGCGGCTGGAGCAGGACGTCGCACGACAGTCGCCGGCCGCTCCCAGGACCCCCGAAGCGGGCCGGATGGTGTCCGTCCCGGACACCCCGTACGACAGCACGCTGTGGACGGACACCGACGACGAGGGCCTCGGCGCCCGCGACCGCCGCGCCCCCTGACCCGTCCCCTGCCGTCCGCGCACTCCCCATCTGGCCCGGCCGCCCCGGCCGGGCCTCCTGGGCCACCCCTCATCACTCCACCCGGAGTCCCCTTTGGCCACAGGCACGGAACCACACCGACAGCGGCCCGGCGGCGTCCACGACCCCTCCCGGGCCGCCATCGCGGCCCGGCACCTGCGCACCGACCGGTGGTGGCTCTCGCCCGCCGGCACCGCGGCGGGGCTGCTCGCCTTCATCGTCTACTCGACCTGGCGGGCCTTCTCGAACGCCGACTACTACGCGGCCCCGTACGTGTCGCCGTTCTACTCGCCCTGTCTGGCGGAGAACTGCGTCCCGATGCGCGGAGGCCCCAACCTGGACCTCTTCGGCAGCTGGTGGGGCCTGTCCCCCGCCCTGCTGATCCTGGTCTTCCCGCTCGGCTTCCGGCTGACCTGCTACTACTACCGCAAGGCGTACTACCGGGGTTTCTGGGCCTCGCCGCCCGCCTGCGCCGTCGCCGAGCCGCACGCCTCGTACACGGGCGAGACCCGGTTCCCGCTGATCCTGCAGAACGCGCACCGGTACTTCTTCTACGCCGCGGTGCCGGTCGCCTCGATCCTCACGTACGACACCGTCCTGACCTTCCGCGACGGGCACTACGCCTGGGGCCACATGGGCCTGGGAACCCTGCTGTTCCTCGTCAACATCGTGCTCATCTGGGCCTACACGCTCTCCTGCCACTCCTGTCGGCACATCATGGGCGGCCGGCTGAAGCACTTCTCCAAGCACCCGGTGCGCTACCGGCTGTGGGGCTGGGTGAGCCGGCTCAACGCCCGGCACATGCAGCTGGCCTGGGCCTCCCTGATCAGCGTCGCCCTGTGCGACTTCTACGTGTACCTGCTGGCCAGCGGCACCATCACCGACCCGAGGATCTTCTGAGATGGCACAGGTGGAACGGCAGCAGTGGGACGTGGTCGTGGTGGGCGCGGGCGGCGCCGGGCTGCGGGCCGCGATCGAGGCGCGCGAGCGGGGCGCCCGTACGGCCGTGATCTGCAAGTCCCTGTTCGGCAAGGCCCACACGGTGATGGCGGAGGGCGGGATCGCCGCCTCCATGGGCAACGTCAACGACCACGACAACTGGCAGGTGCACTTCCGCGACACGATGCGCGGCGGCAAGTTCCTCAACCAGTGGCGGATGGCCGAACTGCACGCGAAGGAGGCCCCCGACCGGGTCTGGGAGCTGGAGACCTGGGGTGCGCTCTTCGACCGCACGCCCGACGGCAGGATCTCCCAGCGCAACTTCGGCGGCCACGAGTACCCGCGCCTCGCGCACGTCGGCGACCGGACGGGCCTGGAGCTGATCCGCACCCTCCAGCAGAAGATCGTCCAGCTGCAGCAGGAGGACTTCAAGGAGTACGGGGACCACGAGGCCCGGCTCAAGGTCTTCCAGGAGTGCACGGTGACGCGGGTGCTGAAGGACGGCGCCCGGGTCTCGGGGACCTTCTGCTACGAGCGCGAGAGCGGGCGGTTCTTCGTGCTGGAGGCCCCGGCGGTGGTCCTGGCCACCGGCGGGATCGGCAAGTCCTTCAAGACCACCTCCAACTCCTGGGAGTACACGGGCGACGGCCACGCGCTGGCCCTGCTCGCCGGGGCCCCGCTGCTGAACATGGAGTTCGTGCAGTTCCACCCGACGGGCATGGTCTGGCCGCCCTCGGTGAAGGGGATCCTCGTCACCGAGTCCGTGCGCGGCGACGGCGGGGTGCTGCGCAACTCCGAGGGCAAGCGGTTCATGTTCGACTACGTGCCGGACGTGTTCAAGGAGAAGTACGCCGAGTCGGAGGAGGAGGGCGACCGCTGGTACGAGGACCCGGACCACAACCGGCGTCCGCCCGAGCTGCTGCCCCGCGACGAGGTGGCGCGGGCCATCAACTCCGAGGTGAAGGCGGGCCGCGGCTCCCCGCACGGCGGGGTCTTCCTCGACGTGTCGACCCGGATGCCGGCCGAGCGGATCAGGAAGCGGCTGCCGTCCATGTACCACCAGTTCAAGGAGCTGGCGGACGTGGACATCACCGCCGAACCGATGGAGGTCGGCCCGACCTGCCACTACGTGATGGGCGGGATCGCGGTCGACTCGGACACCGCCGCCACCGTCGGCGTACCGGGACTGTTCGCGGCCGGCGAGGTGGCGGGCGGCATGCACGGCTCGAACCGGCTCGGCGGCAACTCCCTTTCCGACCTGCTGGTCTTCGGCCGCCGGGCGGGACTGCACGCGGCCGGGTACGCGTCGGACGGGGCGGCGCGGCCGGTGGTCTCCCCGGAGCAGGTCGACGCGGCGGCCGCCGAGGCGCTGGCCCCCTTCCACGCGGCGGAGGGCGCCGAGAACCCGTACACGCTCCACCAGGAGCTGCAGACGACCATGAACGATCTGGTCGGCATCATCCGCCGGGAGGCCGAGATGGCCGAGGCCCTGGAGCGGCTCGCCGCGCTGCGCGTACGGGCCGCCCGCGCCGGGGTCGAGGGGCACCGGCAGTTCAACCCCGGCTGGCACCTGGCACTGGACCTGCGCAACATGCTGCTGGTCAGCGAGTGCGTGGCCCGCGCCGCCCTGGAGCGGACCGAGAGCCGGGGCGGGCACACCCGGGAGGACCGCCCCGCGATGGAACGGGAGTGGCGGCCGGTCAACCTGCTGTGCCGGCCGGTGGACCCGCCCCCCGCCGATCCGGCCGCCGGCCGGATCGTCCTCACCCCCATCCGGACCGAGCCCATCCGCCCGGACCTGCTCGCCCTGTTCGAGAAGGAAGAGCTGGCCAAGTACCTCGCCGAAGAGGAGCTCTGCGAATGACCGGCTACGACGCACGCTTCCGGGTCTGGCGGGGTGACGCGGAGGGCGGATCGCTCCGGGACTTCACCGTCGAGGTGCACGACGGGGAGGTGGTCCTGGACATCGTCCACCGGATCCAGGCGACGCAGGCGTCCGACCTCGCGGTGCGCTGGAACTGCAAGGCGGGCAAGTGCGGTTCGTGCAGCGCGGAGGTCAACGGGCGGCCCCGGCTGATGTGCATGACGCGGATGTCCGTCTTCGCGCGGGACGAGACGGTCACCATCACCCCGCTGCGCGCCTTCCCGGTGGTCCGGGACCTGGTCACGGACGTGTCCTTCAACTACGCCAAGGCGCGCGAGGTCCCGGCCTTCGTGCCGCCGGAGGGGGTGGCGGCGGGCGCGTACCGGATGCAGCAGGTGGACGTGGAGCGCTCGCAGGAGTTCCGCAAGTGCATCGAGTGCTTCCTGTGCCAGGACACCTGTCACGTGGTGCGCGATCACGAGGAGAACAAGGCGGCCTTCGCCGGTCCGCGCTTCCTGATGCGGGTCGCCGAGCTCGACATGCACCCGCTGGACGCGGCCGAGGAGGCGGGCCTGGACCGCAAGCGCACGGCCCAGGAGGAACACGGGCTGGGCTACTGCAACATCACCAAGTGCTGCACGGAGGTCTGCCCCGAGGGCATCAAGATCACCGACAACGCCCTGATCCCGCTGAAGGAGCGGGCCGTGGACCGCAAGTACGACCCCCTGGTGTGGCTGGGGAGCAGGATCCGGCGCCGTTCGGATTCCGACCCCCGGTAGTTCACTTCGCGGTTGGACAATGCCCCCTGAGTGACCGTCGGATGACGTGACGTCAGGGGGCTGTGCGGTGCGGGTGGGGGATCGACTGGCGGACCGGTACCGGCTGGACCGGCGGCTCGGCGCGGGGGGCATGGGCGAGGTGTGGCGCGGCCACGACCTGGAGCTCGACCGTGCGGTGGCCGTGAAGGTGCTGCTGGAGGCCGCGACGAACGAGGAGCTGATCGCCCGGTTCCGGCGGGAGGCGACCATCGGGGCGAGGCTCCAGCATCCGGGCATCACCGTGGTGCACGACGTGGGGCGGCACGAGGGCCGGCTGTTCATCGTGATGGAGCTGCTGTCGGGCGAGGACCTCGGAGCGGTGCTGGCCCGGGAGCGGGGCGGGCTGCCGGCCGCCGTCGCGGTGGACCTGGCGGCGCAGACGGCCGAGGCGCTGGCCGCCGCGCACGAACGGGCGGTGGTCCACCGGGACCTGAAGCCGGGGAACCTCTTCCTGCTGCCGGGCGGCCGGCTCAAGATCTGCGACTTCGGCATCGCGCACTCCGCGGACGCGACGGCGGGCTGGACGGTCACGGGGCGGATCTTCGGCACGCCGCCGTACATGGCGCCCGAGCAGTGGCGGGGCGAGCACGTGGACGCCCGGTGCGACCTGTACGCGCTGGGGTGCGTGCTGTACGCGCTGCTGAGCGGGGAGCCGCCGTTCGGCTCGGCCGAGCCGATGTACGTCCTGATGCGGCGGCACGTGGAGGACGCCCCGCTGTCGCTGCGCGAGGCCGGGGCGGCGGTGACCCGGGAGCTGGACCGGCTGGTGCTGGCGCTGCTGGCGAAGGCGCCGGCGGACCGGCCGGAGTCGGCGGAGGCGGTGGCGAAGGCGCTGCGGGGCCTGCCGGTGGCCCCTGGCGGGGCCGGTACGGGAACCCCGGCGGCGACCGGCGCGGAGACCCGTGCCGGGGGCGGGGGCCCGGACGCCGCGGGGGCCGCGGCGTCCGGACCCGGAGCCGGGGCGCCCTCGGGGGCGCGGCCCCCGGGCGATGACCCGGCCGGGCCGGAGGCCGCAAGACGGGCGGAGGCCGCGGGTGGGCCGCCGGAGGCCGACGACGGCCCGGACCCGAACGGCGCAGCGGGCGCGCCCGGGGTCGCAGGCCGACCGGAGGCCCTCGAAGACGTCCCGCAGGCCGTGACCGGCCCGGAGGCCTTCGGGACCACGAACTGGCCGGAGGCCCTGAACGGGCCCGAGGCGGCCGGGACCGCAGGCCGGTCGGCGGCCGGGGACCGGCCGGAGCCGGGCGCGGCCGTCGCCGTGGCGGAAAGGAACACAGCAGCGGGCGGGGCCGTCGGCGTGCCGGAGGCGGGCGGGGCCGCGGGTCGGGCGGAGGCCGGGAGGACCGCGGGCCGGGCGGCAGCCGGGAACCGGCCGGGGGCGGGCGGGGGCGGCGGTTTGCCGGAGGCCGTGCGGGAGGTCGCACGGGAACTGCTGCTGGAGGCGGAGGAGACGCTGGTCTCCCTGCCGCCCGGCGCCGGTGACGTCCGCACCGAGGGGCTCGCCCTCGCGGCGGAGGCCGCGGCCCGCTTCGACGCGGGCCTGGCGAGCCGGCTGCTGGACGACGCCGAGCTCTGGGCGTGGACCGACGGCGACGGCGACGGCGCCCGCGTCGCCGCCCTGCTGACCGGGCTGGCCCGGCGGATCTCCCGGGACGCCCCCCGCCGCACCGAACGGGTGCTGACCGACGCGCAGCAGGCGTTGTTCACCGTGTCCGGCCCCGCCCGCGCGGCCCGGCTGCGCAAGGTGGCGGAGGAGCTCGCGGCGGTGGCCCCGGAGCGCGGTGTCCGGCTGGCCGAGCGGCACTTCGCGGGGAGCTCCGCGGAGGAGGCCGTACTGGCCCGTGCGGCCCTCGCGAGCGCCCCCACCGACCCCGCCCGCGCCGAGCGCTACCTGGCCCGGATCACGAGCGCCGCGGTCCGCGCGGCCACCGAGTCGAAGTCCGTCACGGCCGTGGCCCGGCACGACCTGGCCGCCGCGCTGCGCCTGGCCGGCCGGGTCCCGGCGGGCGGGGCCCGGGTACGGGCACTGTGCCGGGTGGCCGGCGAACGCTCCGCCGTCGGGGACCGGGCGGGCGCGGCCGAGGCCCTCGACGCGGCGGAGCGGGCCCTCGCGGAACTGGTGGCGGGCCGCGCGGACGGGCCGCGCGAGCAGGCCTGGCGGCACACCGACGGGGGTGGCGCCGCGCGGCTGCGCGAGCGGGCCGGCGCCCCGCGCCGGCCGGACGGGCCCGACACCGGCGACGAGGAGGTGGACACGGCCCGCGCGGCCCTGGAGGCCGCCCGAGCAGACCCTCAAGGTGGTCGCCCACGGCACCCTCACCCCCGCGCACGCCGTGTCGTTCTGCGGCTACGCC